>DASXEJ010000127.1 GCA_036490175.1 Pirellulales bacterium
CCGCATCGATTGACCTTAATCCAGGTCTCAGGTCGTACGAAAGCACCAGTGCGTACATCAGGCAGCCAGGCCCCGTAATGATCGTAGCACCGCCGCTGGTCCGGCGGATCACCGGGACGCTCGCCCGGGCGCAGGCGTCGAGTTGCACTTCCACCTCTGGACGCGACGAGCGGCCGAGGACCACCAGCGGGCTCGCCGGCTCCCAAAATCGCAACACCTCGAGCGGGTCGGGGCTCGCCTCGGCCTCGTCGAGCAAAGCCTCATCGAGCGCGATATTTTCGGCTGCCCCTGGTAACGTCAGATCAAGTAACAACATGCGAGTCCTTCGGGCGAGTTGCGATGGGCCGCCCCTTGCACGTAACGCCGCCGCTTGACGGAACTCCAACGCCCACTACACTTTCAGTATCAATCACTAGCCTGGATACAGGCTGCATTCCTGCGACGGCGCGCGAGCGCGCGGCCATCGCCACCTTCATCTTTTTTTGAGGCTGCTCCGCCGACTGGGACGACCGCTTTTAGTATGGCATTACCTTCGGACACGCATTCGTCGCCTTCGCCGTCGGGTCACGGCCTTCCGCCGGTCGAGCCCCCCAGCGCGCGGTTTATACTGCAGTTGTTCGTCGTGCCGGCGGTGATCGTCACCATCATCGTCCTGGTGTGGCTGTTGTTCAACTGGCTGGCACAGATGGGCTCGGATCCTACGAAGTACGTGGCGGCTTTACGCTCGAACAGCAAGGCCCGTTGGCAGGCAGCCGCCAGTCTGGCCGACGTGCTCAATGATGTCCGTAATGCTGACCTGAAGCGTGACCATCGGCTGGCCCAGGAATTGGCCACCTTGCTGAGCGACGAGTTACAGCGGCCCACCGATGCCGACGAGCAGGTCATGCTCGACGTCTACCTGTGCAGGGCACTGGGCGAGTTTTCAGTACCGGAAGTGGTGCCGCCGTTGGTCGAAGCGGCCGGTCGCACGCGCCCTGAGGATATCGGTGTTCGCCAAGCCGCGCTGGAAGGGCTGGCCGTGGTCGCCTCGAACTTGCCGGCTGCGGACAATCCTTATGCCAGCGACATGTCGCTAGCGCTCATTACGGCCGCCGGCGACGGAGACGCTCAAATTCGGTCGGCCGCGGCATTTGCACTGGGAGTGCTGGGGGATTCATCGTCCACAAATCAGTTGCAGAAGATGCTTAGCGACGTGTATCCAGACGTCCGCTACAACGCTGCGACCGGGCTCGCGCGTCACGGCCATGCCGGCGCATTGCCCGTCATCCTGGAAATGCTCGACCCGGCGGAGCAGGCCTCGCTAAAGCTGGAAACAGACGATCAAGCGCGTGAGTTCAAACGCAACCTGATCACTGTGAATGGACTGCAAGCTGCTGAAACGATCTATCGGGCTCTTCCCTCTACGGATCAACAGACGTTGCGCGGCGCCGTCGAGCGACTGACCGACAAAGAACAGCCCGCCGATATCCGTCTCAAGGCCACCGAGGAATTACGCCAATTCGAGGCCAACTCCGCGGCGGCGCCCGCCGCCTGAGAATCGAACATATAGCGCAAACCTCCTGCCACAACATGGGAGCGACCTTTATGGCGACAAACGAAGAAGTCATCGATCTGCTGCGGACGGCCTACTCGATGGAACTCGAGACGGTCATGAATTACATGGCCAATAGCATCAACCTTGATGGTGTCCGCGCCGAAGAGATCAAGAAGTCGCTGGCTCTGGACGTTACCGAAGAGCTCGGGCATGCCACCCAATTGGGACAGCGCATCAAGCAAATCGGCGGGCTGGTGCCGGGTTCGATGTCGATCAAACTTGGCAATCAGACGCAGCCATCGCCGAATACGACCGACGTGGTGGGCGTGATCAAAGCCGTGATCGCGGGCGAAGAAGCCGCCTGCGCACAATACAAGAAAATCATTCGCGCGACCGAGGGAGAGGACTACGTCACACAGGATCTGGCAGTCCAACTCCTCAAGGCCGAAGAAGAGCATCTGGTGCTGTTCAAAGGATTCTTGAAAGAGTACACGCAGAACTAGCGCGTGGTGGGGCCAATCACGACAGGGCCCATCTCATCAGTCCTGCTCCGGCCGGCACCGTCATGGTTCTTTCTGACATGGGCAACGCCCGTGTATGACGCTCGCCAGGACGCCGCGGCCGACTTGGAATGTGTTCGGGCTTCGGTTCGTTGCGGGCGCCCTTCCGGCCTCCCCTTCATTGAATTTCGGGACTCGTACAATCAAACTCCGATGGTCATGGGGTGATTGCACTAGGGACGAATAGGGAACATGATTGCCGGCGCGCTGCCCGCTAGCAGTCGTTCTCGATTCGGCGTGCGGCGACTTTACCGGATCTTCCGCAGGCGCAGTCTACGCAAAATATGCCGACGGGCGCGCTAGCGCCGTCGGTCCTGTCCGCTGGGAATCTTTAGTCATTTCTACGGCGCATAAGTCGCTGTCGCCGTGACAGTTCCGAGTGCTGTCGCCCGCGATGTTAAACTTTTCTGTTTGCAGATGCGCTATTATTCAGCCACATTCTGGTGAGGTAGTTTTTTGCTACGCAGCACTCGAAATATCGCGCGCCGCGGGTTGCCTGCGTCGGCACGTATTGAGCGCTATGCGCGACCTAGAGTTCGATGTGGAATAACTTTTGTTCGCAGTGGGACAGATCATGACATCTGCCAGAATCGTCTTCGTCGGCCTTACGCTTTTCACTGTCGCCGCGACCAATGCCGTGGCCCAGGAATGCTGCCAAACCTACCGGCTGCAGTGCCAGACGGTGTTTGAAGAGCGGCAGGTCACGGCCTATCGGCTGGGCGTAGAAACCGTGTATGACAAACGTCAGATCACGACTTTGCGACCGGTCTGGGAAACCGAACTGCGTGAGCGTCGTTACACGGTCGCCCGGCCGGTCATCGAGACCAGCGAGCGTGAAGAGCGCTACACGGTGCTCAAGCCCGTCTGGGAGTGCCAGATGCGCGACGCCAGCTACGACGTGGTGCGTGACGTCTACGAAACCAGCGAGCGTGAAGAACGCTTTGTCGTGCAGCGTCCGGTCATGGAGACGCAAGAGCGTGAAGAGCGCTACATCGTCCAGCGCCCCGTCACCGAGATGCAGGAGCGCGACGAGGTTTACACGGTCAATGTGCCGGTCACGACGTATCGACAAGTGCAGGTCGACCAAGGCGGCTTCGTCAACCAGCAAACCGTCGTCCCCGGACGCGTGACGAATCGCTTGCAATGGGTTCCCGGGGCGTGCGTTGCCGACCCCGCCAATGGCGCGCAGACCTATATGCGGCCCGGACTGATGTGGGTTCCGCAAAAGCAGCCTGATCAGGTGACGGTGAACCGCGTGTGGCAGCAGAATCTCGTCACGCAGCAGGTGCCGCAGACCGCCTTAGTGCCCCAACAGCAGGTCCGCAAAGTGCCGTTCCAGGTCTGCCGGATTGTCAACGAGGAAGTTGTCCGCAAGGTGCCCTTCCAGGTCTGCCGGGTGGTTAACGAAGAGCAAGTTCGCAAGGTGCCCGTCACCGTCTGTCGTCAGGTCACTGAACACGTAGATCGGCAGGTGCCCGTGCAAACCTGCAAAATGGTCCCGGAAGAAATCGTTCGTAAGATTCCCGTGCAGACCACGCGTTACGTCAATGAAGAGCGGGTCGAACAATTCCCAGTACGAGTTTGCCGGCAAGTCGCCGAGCAGCAAACCGTGCGTGTACCGCGGTGCATCGAGACGCGCACGCCGGTTACGTACACCTATCGCATTCCGCGTACGGTCATGTACAAGGTGCCTATCGTCGACCCCTGCAATCCCTGCTCGGCTGGTGCGGCGATGGTAGTCGCTCCGGCTCCCGCGCCAATGCAACCGTACATGCAATCGACTCCGCCGGTGCCCAGCCCGGCGCCGAACCAGTCCAAGAACACTTATGGTGATCAACGTCCGACGCCTGCCGGCACAGACGCGAACGGAGCCGACAAGGCGCCTTCGATCGGTCCCGAAGAGTCGGTCCCCCAGAACAAGTCGCAATTCGATACGACACCGGGCAATTCGCAACCGGGTGAACCTCAGATCGACGGCGCCGCGCCGAAATTCAAGAGCGGCGATTCGACCAATTCCGCTCGCGCACGAGCCAAGTCACTGCCCGGTTCGACTACCTAGCAAACGTGCCTGCCCGCGTACGGGCAGTCATCGCCAGATCACCAACCAGCGTGCAGGGCATGAGCTGCAAGTCGTGGCTCATGCCCTGGTTCGTTTTGTGGCGCTGCTGCTCGCTTCCTCCTCGCCTTCCCGCGTAAATGCCCTGTAGGTGGGTGTTGAGCAAGACCCCTGTCTGCGGTTATACACAGCCCCACGGCTTGTCTCGCTTGAATCGCAGGTCTATCCGAGGTCGATCGCTTGGAAGAACTTCGCGCCATTTTGCGCGCCTTTTGGGGCTTCGACGAGTTTCGTCCACTGCAGGCCGAGGCCATGCGCGCCGTCGTCGACTCGCGCGACTCGGTCGTGGTGCTCCCGACCGGTGGGGGCAAGTCGCTGTGCTTTCAGGCCCCGGCGATGTACCTGCCCGGCCTGGCTGTCGTGGTCTCGCCCCTCATCTCGCTGATGAAGGACCAGGTCGATGCGCTGATCGATTGCGGCGTGCCGGCGGCCTGCATCAACAGCACGCTCTCGACGAATGAGCGGCGGCGAGTGGCCGAGGAAATCCGCGGCGGACGGCTGAAGCTGCTGTACCTCTCGCCCGAGCGTTTGATGACGCCCGGCACTCTCGAGTTCTTGCGCCGCGCGAACCTATCGTTCATTGCCATCGACGAGGCGCATTGCATCAGCGACTGGGGGCACGATTTTCGGCCCGAATACCGCGAGTTGCGACTGCTTAAGGAAACGTTTCCCGGAATCGCCCTGCACGCGTACACGGCGACGGCGACCGAACGCGTGCGCGATGACATTGCCAGGCAATTGCAGCTGACAACCCCCGAAATCCTCGTCGGTTCATTCGACCGCCCGAACCTGGTGTATCGCGTCATGCGTCGCACCGATCGCATGAAGCAGATCTGCGAGGTGATCGACCGCCACGCCGGCGAGTCCGGCATCGTCTACTGTATTCGTCGCGCCGACGTCGAGGAATTGTCTGCCAGCCTGCAGTCGTTGGGCCATCGGGCGCTCCCCTATCACGCTGGCATGCCCGACGAAGACCGTCGCCACAACCAAGAGGCATTCATCAACGATCGGGCCCAAATTATCGTGGCCACCGTGGCCTTTGGGATGGGCATCGACAAGTCGAACGTGCGCTACGTGATTCACGCCGGCGCGCCAAAATCGCTGGAAAGCTATCAGCAAGAGAGTGGCCGCGCCGGCCGCGATGGTCTCGAGGCGGAGTGTTGCCTGTTCTACTCGGCCGGCGATTTTCTCACTTGGCGAAAGCTCCAGCAGGATCTCCCTCCTCCCGCGGCACAGGCGGCCACCGAACTGCTGGCAGGCATCGAGCGGCTGTGCGTGGGCACCAGCTGCCGGCACCGGACCATCGTCCGCTACTTTGGTCAGGATTTGGCGGCCAGTTGCAGCGCCTGCGACGTCTGTTTGGAAGAGCTCGATTTCGTCGCCGACGCGCTCGTCATCGGCCAAAAAATTCTCTCCTGCGTTCTTCGCCTCCGCGAGAGCTATGGCGCCGGCTATACGGCCCTGGTGCTGATGGGCTCCCGCGAGCAACGCGTGCTGGAACAACAGCATGACCAACTGAGCACCTATGGTCTGCTGTCCGAGCATGATCGAAGAGACGTACGCGCCTGGATCGAGCAGTTGGTCGATCAGCAATTTCTGATCAAGGAAGGCGAATTTTCGGTCTTGCACGTTTCGGCCGAAGGGCGTCGATTGTTGCGCGGCGAGGTCACGCCGCAGTTGCTAAAGCCCGCTGGCCGGCGTCGGCGAGAATCAAAGGCCTCGGTCGATTCTTGGGACGGAGTCGACCGTGGCCTTTTTGACACGCTCCGCGCGTGGAGACGGCGCAAGGCAGAGGAACGAGGCATCCCGCCATTCATTGTCTTCGGCGACGCCACCTTGCGCGACCTGGCTCGTCGTCGGCCGTCGTCTCTCGATAGATTGTTGGGAATACACGGGATAGGCGAAAAAAAGAGTGCCGAGTATGGCGCCGAGTTGCTGGACGAGGTGGCCGCCTATTGCCAGCAGTCACGCGTGCGTCTGGACGCGTGACTGCTGGCTGCCGGCGGACGCCCGGTCTTCTAACCCTCGCGTCAATCTTGCCACCGCCGTTTGGGCGAGTTGGTCTGCGTCCTTGATGCGTTTAGAATGAATCGGCCTTTGCCCTCATTGCGAGAAAAAACATGACCAACATGCTGCCGATCTTCTTGGTTTGCGCCCTATCCGCCGACCCCACGGTGACCACAACAACCACGGACGCGGCGCCGGCTCTCAAACCGGGAATGCATGCCGTCTCGCTGCCGAACCACACGTTCACGCTTCCGGAAGGTTTCGAGGTCGAGCTAGTGGCCGGTCAGCCGCTTATCGAGCGCCCCATCCATGCCGACTTCGACGAGCGTGGTCGGCTGTACGTTTGCGAGTCGTCGGGCACGAACGATAAAGTTGAAAAGCAACTTGCCGAGCGCCCGCACTGGATTTTGCGGCTCGAAGACACAGATGGCGACGGCCGCTTCGACCGGAGCACAAAATTTGCCGACAGGATGATGTTCCCGGAAGGGATGATGTGGCTCGACGGTTCGATCTATGTCGCCGCTCCTCCCAGCATTTGGAAGCTCACTGACACTGACGATGATGGTGTCGCCGACCAACGCGAGGAATGGTTCCAGGGAAAGACCTTGGGCGGTTGCGCCAATGATCTACACGGTCCCTACGAAGGGCCAGACGGCTGGATCTATTGGTGCAAAGGGGGCTTTGGCGCGCAGACCTACGATCGGCCGGGCAAGACCCCCTTCAAAACGCGCGCGGCGCACATCTTTCGCTCGCGTCGCGATGGCAGCGGTATCGAGCCTGTCATGACCGGCGGCATGGATAACCCTGTTGAGGTGGCCTTCACTTCTGGCGGTGAGCGCATCTTCACCACTACCTTCTTTCAACACCCAGGCGGCGGCAAGCGCGACGGGCTGGTTCACGCGATCTATGGCGGCGTCTACGGCAAGGTTCACGGTGTGATCGACGGGCATCCACGTACGGGCGAATTGTTGGAACCGCTCGCACATTTGGGCGCTGCGGCTCCTTCGGGGCTGATGCGCTACGAGTCCCGCACTTTTGGCGATGATTTCGAGGGGAACCTCTTTGCCGCACTGTTCAATCTTCACAGGGTGACTCGGCACGTGCTGTCGCCGCAAGGCGCGACGTTCGCCTCGCGCGACGAAGATTTTTTGGTGTCGGACAACCTCGACTTCCATCCGACCGATGTGTTGGAAGACGCCGACGGCAGCCTGATCGTTATCAACACGGGCGGTTGGTACAAGCTCTGCTGCCCGAGCTCACAGCTTTGGAAGCCCGAGATCGCCGGCGGTATTTATCGCGTGCGCCGCACGGCCGCTAAAAAAATCGATGATCCGCGCGGCTTGGCGTTCGACTGGGAAAAAGCTTCGTCCACAGAACTGGCACGACTGTTGTCCGATGCACGCCCAGCGGTCCGCAGACGGGCAATGCACGTGTTGGCCCGGCAGTCGGAAAAATCGGTGCCGGCACTGGCTGCGACACGAAGCAAATCCGAGGACGCTGCCGCCCGTTCCCGCGCCGTCTGGACGCTGGCGCGCATCGAAGGACCGCAGGCACGCGCCGCCATACGCGGCGCGCTCGCCGACGCCGATGAGATTGTCCGTCAATCGGCCATTCACGCCGTGAGCGTGGCGCGCGACAAAGACGCCGTACCGCAACTGATCGAGATTCTGCGTCATGGCGCAGTACACAATCGCCGTGCAGCAGCCGAGGCCCTCGGCCGGTTGGAGAACTCTGCCGCTGTGCCGGCTCTATTGGCCGTGGCAGGCGAAGAACTCGACCGCACGCTGGAGCATTCCGTAACATTCGCGCTCATCGAATTGGCGGCGCCAAAGGAAACGGCCGCAGGTTTGACGAATGCAAATCCACGCACGCGCCACGCCGCGTTGTTGGCCATGGACCAAATGACAGGTGGCGGGTTGCAGCCGGCGATGGTCGCCGCCTTACTAACGTCGCCAGAGCCCGGCGCACGTGAAACCGCGCAGTGGATACTCGCCCGGCATTCCGATTGGGCCGAGGCGCTGGTGCCGTGGCTCGATCGTCAATTGGCAGGCGGCGCCCTACGGGGTGACAACGCCGAGATCATTACCAATTTGCTGGCCCAATTTGCGGCGAACGAAAAGGTACAAGCGTTGCTCGCGGCGCAGCTCGCCGACCAGGGCACTACCGCGGCCGAACGCCGCAACGTATTGCAGGCAATGGCCCGCAGCGGTCTGAAGGCCCTGCCCGCGGCGTGGGTTAAGCCATTGGCGGATTCCGTCGGGGACGACAGTTTGCTTCCACTCGTGGTTGCCGTGGTGCGCGCCGTTCCGGTGGCACCCGGTGCGGGAGCCGAGTTGCGCGACGCATTGCTAACCGTTGCCGCCAATGATCGATTGACTGTTGGTGTCCGGCTCGACGCCCTTGCGGCCGTACCAGGCGGCCTGGAAAAAGTTGGGCCGACAGTTTTCGATTTTGTGCATCAGAATCTTGCCAGCGATCGGCAGGTCTCCGTGCGGCTTGCCGCGGCCGACGTGCTGTCCAAGGCCCAACTCGACGAGGGACAGCTCGTCACCCTGGCCGACGCAGTCCGCGCGGCTGGACCACTCGAGATCGAACGATTGATGACCCCCTTCAGCAAAAGCGCAAGCGACAGGGTGGGCGAGACCGTGATTGCGGCGCTTGCTAGCTCGGCCGCGTTACCCAACGTGCGCCCCGAAACGCTACAAGAAGTGTTCAAGGGCTATAAACCGGCAGTGCAGGACCAGACGCAAGCCCTGTATCAGCTCCTGGAAGCCAGCGCAGAAAAGCGCAAGGCCAAGATCGAGGAACTGTTGACGCTCTTGCCGCAAGGCGACATCACGCGGGGCCAGCTCGTTTTCAACGGTCAAAAGGCCGCCTGCTTTAGTTGTCATGCGATCGGATATCTAGGCGGGTCGATCGGTCCGGATCTGACGCGGATAGGACAAATTCGCAGCCCGCGCGACATGCTCGAGGCGATCGTATTCCCCAGCGCTAGCTTCGTGCGTAGCTACGAGCCAATGACAATTTCGACCACCGGGGGCCAGGTCTATAACGGCATCGTCCGCAAGGATGCGCCTGATGAAGTTATCCTCGTTCTGAATGCCAAAGACACCGCGCGGATCAGCCGGGACGAAATCGACGAGATGATACCCGGCACTGTGTCCATCATGCCGGCCGGCCTCGATCAGCAACTCTCGGCTCAGGAATTGGTGGATTTGGTGACGTTCCTCAGAGCGTCGAAATAGGCCGGCTGCCTTTGCGCCACACGGTTGCTTGTTGTGCCAGAAGCTCAGGCGTATATTCGCGCCATGGCTAACTTTCAGACTCCGCGGATTCGTGTCCAGGCGTTTTGCGAGCGATTTGGCTTGCGGTTGCCGATCCTTCTCGCGCCCATGGCCGGAGTTCCGGCGCCGGCACTCTCGATCGCCGTTGCCAACGCCGGGGGCCTGGCTGCCTGCGGCGCTGTGCTGATGCAACCCGACGCGATCTTGCAATGGGCTCGGACGTTTCGCGCGGGCAGTGACGGCCCTTTTCAATTCAATCTGTGGATACCGGATCCGGTGCCACATCGTGACCAAACGCACGAGGCCTTGGTGCGTGAGTTTCTCGCCCAATGGGGTCCGCCGGTTTCCGCCGAGATGGAGGTGGCCACGCTACCGAGTTTCGACGCACAATGTGCCGCTGTGCTCGAAGCCGCGCCGTCGTTTGTGTCGTCGGTCATGGGGGTCTACCCCGATCGGTTCGTCGCGCAACTCAAGGACCGCGGGATCCGCTGGTTTGCCAATGTCTCGACCGTTGCCGAGGCCCGCACGGCCGAGGCGGCCGGCGCCGACGTGATCGTGGCGCAGGGAATGGAGGCGGGCGGACATCGCGGCAGCTTTGACGCTGCTAGCGCCGAGCGCGAGTTAGTGGGCCTGTTCGCGCTCGTGCCGGCAATCGTCGATGCAGTACGCATTCCCGTGGTGGCGACCGGGGGCATTGCCGACGCCCGGGGCATCGCAGCGGCACTCGTGCTCGGTGCGTCGGCCGTGCAGATAGGCACGGGCTTTTTACGTTGCCCCGAAGCTGGCATCCCGTCGGCCTGGGCCGATACGCTCGCCCAAACGTCTCCGGAAGGGACCATGCTCACCCGCGCATTTAGCGGCCGGGCTGGTCGCAGTATCGCCACGGCCTATGCCCGAGCCGCAGCGGGCCACGCTGCACCCGCACCGGCCCCTTACCCGATCCAGCGAGCGTTGACCAAAGCGATGCGAGAAAAGGCGAATCGCGACGGAGATATCGAGCGGATGCAGGCCTGGGCCGGGCAAAGCGCTGCACTGGCCCGAGCAGAGCCGGCCGCAACCTTGACGACCCGATTATGGCAGGACGCCCAGCCTCTATTGGCCTGAAATTTGCCTCTGGAGAGCAACCTATAGTTGTGATGGTTAAGCACTATAGGCGGTGCGTTGCTACGGAGTCGATCTGAAGCCGCGATCTGAACGGAGCGGTAACAGTTGCCCTTGTTGCCGGTTGCAAATGAATCGCCGCCGCTTTGTCTTCTGGATCAGCCTGGGGATCTTTGGACTCGCCGAGAAACTGCGCGCGGGCGCCCTCGACGAATTGGCGGCCAGCATCCTGCGCTCGACCGGGTCCAAAAGGATCGCGCCTGCGGAATCGACCTCGGAGGCAGCGGCCCCCGAGCATTGGACCTCGGCTACCAATAACACGTGGCATTGGTACGAGCGCGAGAAATTTATCGAGGGGCGCTGGAAGCTGACCGGCATCACGACCCCGATCAACAACTTTACCGGCGAGCGGTATGCCGGCCGCAATGGCTACCTGGACGAGAGCCTGGTCCCCGCGGAAGTTCGCGGTGGTTACGAAGAGGATCGCGATGTCGTCGTCGAGGACTCAGGCCCGGAGACCGCTCCAGGCAAGCCGGATCCGGCGCGCCGCGCGCGGCACGGGCGCCCGCCCAGCAAGTGGCTGCGAAGCTTGCACGCGGACGAGCTGCGCATCTGGCTCAGAACGATCGATGTGCCCGAGGCGGGTGTCAGCGGCATGAGCTTTCTCACGCATCTGACGCGCGACCATTCGTTTCGCGAGGCCAACGTTATCGACCTCACCAGCGACGAGCAGGCGCTACTGCACGCGGCGGCCCACTACGGCTATTGATCAGCCGCGCAACGACATCCGTTCGGGCGGTTGCGCGACGAAGTCAACTGCATGGAGTTAGCGCGCCAATTGCTTCGCGAGGCGCCGAATCAGTTAGTTGCTTTCGACGTCTTAATCGGGTTGATGACGGAATAAAACCCGAACATCATCTCGTCCCAGGTCTGCTCGCCCCAGTTGACCGTATGCGCAGGATTGGGGTTGGCAGGATTGTCTGCCGAATTGTCGAAATAGGCTGTGCAAACCATCCGGCTTCCCTTGGGAATCTGCCGTGGTTCTTTCAGCATGTACCACAGCTGCCAGTTGAAATCGTACTTCGGCACGTCAAGCAGCGTTTCCTGCGTGCCATCGGGCAAGATCAACTCGTATTTGAATGACTTGCCGCGCAGGTGCATATGAGGATTCATGCCCAGCAGCACCGTATCGCGGCGAAACTTGTGCTCGGCCTTGACCAGGTGATTGCCGTCGTTCGGCGGTATCCGCAAAGACATCGTGCCGCAACTGGCGCCAAGCACTTCGTGTGTCACTTCCGCCGGCTTCGCATAGACGAATCCGACGTAGCTGCGGTCGTCCTGCGCTTTGCCGTTAGGAGTGTAATGACATTGGAAAACCAGCTTCGAACCGGCCGGCACGCGAATCGCGGCACCGTTCCCTAAGCGGCGCGGGGTCATGCCGGGGGCGTATGCCATTTGCGGATCGCCAAAGTCCATCGAACCCCGCTGCTGAACAAAGACGATTACATGGTGCACAACGGCCGGGTTGCCTGCCTTCACCTCGGCCTGTTTGATCCAGTGGTCCTCGGTAAAACCGGGATCGACGACGAAGTGCTTATAGCTCACCACGCCCTCGGCCGGCACGGTGTACGGCTCGTCGCGCATATAAAAAATCTGGTCCGGCTGCGAGATGCCCCAACCTTCGGCAAATTCCGCCGCGGGGGGCAGGTCAGCATCATTCCCCTTGGGGCAGCCGTTGGCCACCCAGCGGTCGATCAGGTCGATCTCTTCCTTGGCCAGCGAGGGATTGTTCTTGAACTGGCCATGCTCGGGCGCGGCAAACCAGGGAGGCATCCGCCGCTCATGCACGACTTCCTTCATCATCTCGGCCCAGCCGACCGCTTCGTCGTAACTGGTCAGCGAGAACGGCGCGATCTGTCCATCATGATGGCATTCCACGCAACGATTCTTCAACAGCCGCGCGATCTGGTTCGAATAGGTAACGTCTCCCGAAGGGTCGGCACGCTTAACTCGGCCGATCAGACAGCCGACCGCCTCAGCCGTAGGTTCGCTCACGGATTTACCAGACAGCAGCTCTTCGATTGCTGCTTCGAGGTCGTTGCGCCCTGCCTTCTTGCGCTGATAGCCGACACCGTACTGGTCGTCGATGCGCCCCCAGTACCGCACGACGCGGTCGCCGTCGAGCAGAAAGACTTCCGGCGTTCGCACCGCGTTCAAGCGATCGGCGATTTCGTTGGCCGGGTCTTTCAATACCGGGAAGGGGATTTCCATCTTCCGCGCGTGAGCAGCCACCTCGGTGATCGAATCTTGTTGATTCGCATTGATGCCGACGAAGGCCACACCCTGCGGCTCCCACTTCGCCGACAGCTCAGCCAGGCGCGGCAGGTACACATTAGCGAGCGGGCATTCCGTTCCTAGAAAAGCCAGCACTACCAGCTTCTTATCTTGCCAATCCTTGAGCGACCTGACCGGCCCACGGCAATCGTGCAGCGAAAAGTCCTCGACAGCGCGGCCGATGCGTTCGTTATTGACCGCAGCGGCGCGCGCGTGAGTGGTGGCCAACAACCCAACCAGCGACAACAGACCTGCAAGCAGGACCAGTGACCGGCGAAACCGAACAGCCATGAGATTTCTCCCCGCAAGTGAATTTCAGCAAACCGCCAGGCCGCCGACACGCTTGTGACGAGCACTAAAAGCGTAGAGAGGAGGAGAGTCTAATGCAACTGGAATCGAGAGCCGAAACTACGGCCCGACACTGCGCCAACCGAAAACGTACCTTAGGGGTCGCCGTTATTCGTCCAGTCGCAGGTTGCCCAGGTCGATCGGCTTCTGCGGGTCTTCATCGTCCTTCAACTCGGGCACCGCGAAGCGAAAATCCACGATGCGTCCGACCTTGTGCCCCCAGTCAAATCGCACGTCGAGCTCGTAGTTCGCGGCAACCATGTCGTCGATCCGAAAGTTGCCGTCCGGATCGACGCTGGCCTGGTAGTACGGACGCGATGCTTCCAGGCTGTGATAAAATGCCTTATCGGCGGGACTGGGGTTCGGCGGCAGCGGCGGCAATTGGCTCTCCACGGTGATGAACGCGAAGCTCCACAGCACCTTTTTATCGTAGCCGGCGGGCGGAATGAGCCGGCCGATGACTGGTCGGCCCGTGCCCCCCAGATCGAGATGCGTGGTCTCGCCGGCCGTGAGCTGTGCTGCGACCATTTGCGACGAAGTAACCTCCGTCGCGCCTTCCTTGACCATTAGCATAATGCGCCGGCCCAGGTGGCAATCTCCTGGGAACACGCGCTCGAACACGAATTGTCCCTTGTCGCCGGTCGTGACGTCATAATGCGTATAAATATGGGGTTCGTCCTGCCCAGTAGAGTAAACCGTGTTTGTATTCAGTGTCAGCGCGGCGTTCGGGACCAGGTCTTTGCCGACGTGAAAGGTTCCCTCAACACGTGCCCACGCGGTCAATTTGATGGCCGGCGGAAGGGGGTCGTCGCCCGGCTGCAGATAGGCGTATCCCGTGGGATGAGTAATCACTAATTGATAGGGGCCGTCCTGCCCCGGAAAGCTGAATCGCCCCGAGTCGTCGGTATCCTGGCGAGCGGCATACGTGCCACCGTCGTCGATCACGCCGTCATGGATGTTGATTTGCGATCCGACGATTCCCACGGCTATTTTGGCCCGACGAGCGGGCTCACCCTTGGGCGTCGTGACCACGGCGGCAACGTCTTTGGCTTTCTTCAAGGCGAAATCGATCTCGATATTCCCCTCGTCGCTATGGATCTCGCGCGAGGTCGCGATTTCGTACCCCTTGGCTTCGATGCGTACCAGGTGGGAATGTTCACCGCGGTTGCGACGCAATACGTAATGTCCTTCGTTGGTCTCGTACCCGTCGTGCCTATTCCAGCTTATGTGTCCATCGACGGCCACAGAGGCGGGAAAAGCGCGCAAGTCGCCAATGGGTTTGCCGGTATCAACGTCCGTCACTTTGCCAGTGATCACCAGCAAGGGGTTCGTGTGGAAGACGTACTCTTCGTCGCGTGCCTTGAGTGGCTGCAGCAACATTTGCATCCCCCCGACCGGACAAACGTCGACCAGGATTTCGTCCAAGGGGGCTTCGTTCCACTCCCACACCCCAAGCTGGTTTGCGTATTGGTTGACACTATCGAATTCAAAGTATTCTATACGCCCGCGCCATTGCTGAAAGAATATCCGCGCCTTGGGCGCCGGATTTCCCGCTGCATCCAGAACGCGGACGCGGAGCTTGCCGCCGGTTTTCAGCTCGAAATCGACCGGGTCCATTTCGGAATCGATCCGCACCTCTTTCAATTCCATCGCGCGCCCCTTGGCCGATGCGACAACGCGCGACACGCGTGGCTCGCACCCTACGAGCTGATAACGTCCGCTGGCATCTGTCGTGGCCTTGCGGGTATCGTTCAAGAACTTTGTGCGAACGACAGCCCCTTCGATTGGTCTTCCCAATTCATCGGTCACAAGACCCGTTACGGTCAGTCCCGGATCGAGTGCGATCTTTGTTGTCGGAACGTCCCCCTCCTTTATGCCAAACTCGCTCCGCGTCAGTGAACGGCGCAGTGCCATGAAGTTGGGACTGGTAATCTCGACGTGGATCTCGTTAAGTCCATTGGGCACGCTATCGAAACGCCATTTTCCGAACGCGTCGGTCTTGGTCCTGGCACCCGCGCCGAACTGGCGCGTATCGCCAGGCCGCTTCTTAAACTCTAGGCGCGGCGTAACCTTGACGCCCGCCAGGGGTGACCCCTGCTCGTCGACGATCACGCCGCCGACAGACCAGGCCTTGTCGAGCTCGGCCGTGAATTTCTCGGGAATCGCTTCGGGATGGTCGTTCGCTTCCCATTTTGCACAATAGGGGCCGAAGCCTGGCGTTTGGATCATGGCGCTGAAATTGACCGGCACCTTCCGCAGTGCCAAGGTCACACGGCCGTCGTCGTCTGTCCGGGCAAAACTGCCGTATGCAGCTTTTCGGACAAACGCGCCGTGGGTGATTTGCTCGGCCGTCGGCGATTGGTCGGTACGGAATTCGACCTCGATATTCGGTAGAGGCTTTCCGTCCGGTCCCACAACCAAAAGATCGAACGTAGGAACCTTGGGCGCGGCAGCACCATCGGTGGCTGCAGTGTCCTTCGCTTTGTCGTCCTCAGGCGCCGACGCCGAGATCCACGCCGGGGGTGCGACCATTACCAGGGCCGCTACCAATGCGAGCGCCACAATGCCGCCACGCGAAAGTCTCACGGGTTCGGGCAGCGGCTCGCCGACTAGCCGCGCGATGCGACGCCGCAATTCGGAGGGGCTCCGGCCACTGACGGCAAGCGCCGTAATCTCGTCGGTAGGGAAAGCCTGTTTGCCACCACGCCGCGACGGCGCCTGCATGTTGAGTTCGACGACGTGCAGTAATGCCGTCGCATATCGCAGGCGCGGTTCCGCGCCCGTCGAAGCTACTGACTGGCACGCCATCTCGTCGCAGCAATACTCTCGCAACGTGCTGATCTGCCGGCTGAGCAACCAAACCGCCGGATTGAAGAACAGCACCGACTCGGCCACGCGCTGCAATAGAAAGACCCACATGTCGTAACGCGTTATGTGGGCCAGTTCATGCGCAATGATCAGGCCGAGTTCGTCGGCCGAAAGTCCGGTTATTGTCGCCGCAGGAAACAAGATCACCGGTCGAACCAGACCGACAACCTTGGGCACCAGGATCTTCTCGGCGTGCGCGATTGCAGGAACCACGCGCATCGACCATGTGCGCGCAAGAGCCGCGACCTGGTCAAACAGCACGCCGTCCGTGATGCGCACGGCTGAGCGTGCCAAGCGCTGCGCGTGCCAGATGCCCAGCAACAATCTTCCCAACATGACCAGGACGCCGAGCGCGTAGGCGGTGACAACCCATGGCGCCGTGCGATCCCACATCGTGGCGGGCTCCGCTAGGAAATCTCTTGCCGAGGTCGGATGGCTGACCGCCAGTTCCTTGAAACCATCATTCGTCGTCGACGGGCCTGACGCCTTGGCAGCGGTGGAACGTTTCTCCGACAACCCATGTTCAGCCGTCGCGCGTGCCGGCAACGTGTTGAGGATTGTGTTCACGTCGGCAATAAGTGGATCAGGTCTGTCGACATCGATGAACCAAAACGTGACGGGAACCAATGCCAGGCTGGCAACGAGTAGCGCCACGCAGATGGCGTACGATCGTTCCAAGACAAATCGCGTCGACATGCGTTTTGGCAATCGGGTGATGGCCCACGCGACGAGTGCCAAGGCCAGGCCTTGCCAGAGTGAGTGCAACAGTGCCAGGCACAGGCGTCTGCTGATGATGGGATCGCTGATTGAATCGATGAGTGCTGCCCAGCTCATTTTTTTTGCTCCGCAGCCTTACGGCTAATCAGTCGACGCAGGTCGGCGAGTTCGTCAGCGCCCAGGTCGGCGGTCTCGATCAAGTTCAGAACCATGGCCGACGACGATCCGCCGAACACCCTGGACAGCAGGTCCCCCACGATGCCCCCCGCGATATCTTCCTTTTTGACCTTGGGCGCGAAGAGGAACGCGTTCGCCAGCTTCTTTCGGCCCAGGTACCCCTTGCGCACCATGATGTTGAGCATCGTGATGACGCTGCTATGGGAAAGCGCGCGTCCGGCTTGTTTTTCGAGGTCAAGGCGTACATCGCGTACCGGCAAGGGGGACCTACCCCAGAGCACCTTGAGAATTTCAAGTTCGAGTTCTGTCGGATGTTCGGACGCCGGGCGAGCCATGACTCTTCCTGTCAGAAATATTGTCGCCACGCAGGCCATTCCGCGGGCGCCCCACGGCAGACCTGAAACGAAAGTTCAATCTCACCTTTTGGAGGGCTGCGCCAAATCATCTAATTCTTTCGATGATATTAACGGTGACCTTTCCTCGCGTCAATAAAATCATCTAATAAAATTAGATGTGCTGGTCTGGGGCCGCGAGAGCTCTCGGGCCGACGACGCGGTGACAGCAAGCCGATGTCGTGGCTTGGCAACCGCCCTGCGATGGCGATAATCAGGGGCGCATGCCAAGCACTTCCTCCAGTACGCCGCAGCAGAATCTCGCCGGGCTACGCGTGGCCTTCGCCGGCAAGTTGGCCGGCATGTCGCGTCGTGACGCCCAGCAACTGGTCCGCGTCCACGGAGGTGTGCCGATCGAAGACGTCGAGTCCGGTGCCGACCTGATCGTGTTGGCCGATCAGTCTCCCGCGCTTGTGCTCGTGGATGTGCTCGCAGTCGCCGGGCGCCGCGCGCTCGAAGAGGGAACGCTGGTGGCCCTGAACGAGACGCAGTTCTGGCATCGGCTCGGACTGGTGGATCAGGATCCGCACGTGAGCCGCATGTACACGCCGGCCATGCTGGCCGATTTGTTGGGTGTGCCCGTCGCCACGGTCCGTCGTTGGCACCGTCGTGGTTTGCTGGTCGCAGGACGACAGGTCGGGAAGCTTCCTTATTTCGACTTCGCGCAGGTCGCCACAGCCCGACAGTTGGCCACTTTGGTTACTGCCGGAGTATCGGCGCGTCAGATCGAAAAGCAGTTTGCAGCGCTCGCGCGGTGGTTTCCCGAGCCGGATGGTTCGGCACTGCCAGCGGCGCTGGTCGCTGTGGGAAAAAAACTTCTCGTCCGCTCAAACGACGGGCTGCTCGAAGCTGGCGGCCAGCAACGCTTCGACTTTACCGGCCGTGGATCAGCCACGGGTGATCGTGCCGGAAACGAGGCCACTAGCGAGGTTGTTTCATTGGGGGCCGCGCCATCGCTACCCGGTCCGGCCGATCTGGTTGAGACGGCGCACGCGTTGGAAGAGGGGGGCCAGTTGGATTTGGCCGCCGAGATGTACCGCGCCGCCATGGCGGCTGGCGGACCAGTCCCCGAAACTTGCTTTGCTTTGGCCGACGTGCTGTACCGACTAGGCGACCTTGGCAGCGCCCGTGAGCGGTATTATGTGGCCATCGAGTTGGACGAGAATTACGTCGAAGCCCGGGCCAACCTCGGTTGCGTCCTGGCCGAGATGGGACAATGTGACCTCGCCGTGTCGGCGTTCGAGGGGGCATTGGCCTTCCACCAGGACTTTCCCGACGCGCACTACCACTTGGCACGCGTCCTAGACGACCTGGGTCGCGCAGAGCAGGCCGCCGAGCACTGGCGGGCCTTTCTCGAACTCGCTCCTGACAGCCCCTGGGCGGTTACCGCCCGTGAGCATCTGGCCAAATAGGTAGCGCATAGCGCCGGAACGCGATTGTGACGCAACGGCCCCCGCCGGCAACTAACGGCCCACTTGCATCCCTGCGGGACGAACGCGCATTAGCCGGAAGCCATTATCGCGCTTGCGGTTACTGCCAGTCGATCGCCGGGCTCGTGCCCATTGAGGGTTGCAAATCGAGGCTCAAAGCGTATCTTGCAAGGGAGTTACGGTCGCCAAAAGACGGCACGGGGACGTGAAAAACCGAGTGCGACATAGGCAGATGTCGCACCGTCTAATGGCGCGGTGAGCGCGGGTTCCATGGATCAGATTCTCTACCATTACAAGCCCGTCGACCCGACGACCTGGGTTTACCTGTCGTCGCTGTTGATCATCGCCATCTATTTCAAGTTCAGTCGCGTCTGGAGCGTTCGCAATCTCGACCTGCTGGGCCTCGTGGCGCTGGCGCCCGGGCTGCTGATGGTTCAGCAAGAGGGTACTGCGGCCCAGGTTGGCTACGTGTGGCTGTTTGCCACCAGCGGCTTTTTCCTCGTTCGTTTGCTGGTCGACCCGATGATGGTCCGCCGGCCGCTGCTGGAACCCAATTTGTCTCCGGGCGGTCTGACGTTCGCCACGGTTTCGCTGTTGGTCTTCCTCATGGTCAATGCTTTGACGAAGGAAACCACGGATAGCGATCTTGATGGCCCGCGCCGTTTAGACGAACTTCTCTCGCGCGAGGAGACTCCCGAAGCCGATGCCAGTCTGGCGACGCATGGTCCTGCCTATCCGTGGATGCACTTACTCGCCCGACTGCCGACCAAGACTCTCGTGGCCAAGGAAGTTGGCGATGAGGGCGCTGCTGAGCCGGCGCGTGTGCGAGAACAAGAGTACGTCGCGACCGCACGCATGATGGCGATCTTATCGCATCTGGCGGTGGTCGCCGGCATGGTGTTGATCGGAGCACGGCATTTTGGCAGCGCACGGACGGGCGTTGCGGCGGCCAACTTATATCTATTGCTACCCTACACGGCACAAATGACGGGCCGGGTCGATCATGTTTTGCCCGCGGCGCTGGTCGTGTGGGCCGTCTTCGCCTATCGCCGGCCTTTAGTCGCGGGGA
The DNA here is from genome assembly GCA_036490175.1 of Pirellulales bacterium. Lineage (NCBI taxonomy): Bacteria > Pseudomonadati > Planctomycetota > Planctomycetia > Pirellulales > Pirellulales bacterium. The sequence goes on from DASXEJ010000127.1 coordinate 19,938, forward strand.
TGTTGTTGGGTTTGGCGACGGGGGTGATCTACTATCCCTTCTTCTTGTTGCCACTGTGGGTCGGGTTTTACTGGCATCGCGGCATGTTGCGGTTTTCGGTGGGCTTTTTGGCGACACTGGCGCTGGTGATGGGAACCCGCTTCTTCGCCGTGGGAGGGATCGAACCCCTGTTGGCGCAAGTTCGCCAGGTGTTTGGCTGGACCAGCCTATCGCCCGACAATATCAGCGGCTTCTGGAGCTTTTACGAGTCGGCCAACCCATACCGGTTGTCGGTGTTGGCTGCTTATGGCGCCATGTGCGCGAGCTTTGCACTGTGGCCGGCGCCCAAGAATCTCGGCACGCTGTTGAGTTGCTCGGCGGCGGTCATGCTGGGCACGCAGTTTTGGCAGCCGCAGGACGGTGGCCTGTACATGGGCTGGTACCTACCGTTATTGCTGCTCACGATTTTCCGCCCGAACCTGGAAGATCGCGTGGCTCTGACCGTGCTCGGCGATGGTTGGCTGACCAACCGCCGACGCCCGCCCGCCATTCGCGCGGCTTAAGGAAAAGCCCATTGGTATCGTCGCGGTGTTCTTTAACCGGGCAATTCGCTCGGGCTGATGCCGATGGCCACGATCGAACAGGCCGCAACGACGTTCAGGCCCAGCTGCTGCGCCTTGGCGATGACCTCGGGCGTGTCGCAGCCGGGGTTGAGCCATAGTTCGTCGCAACCTTTGGCCGCGATGTCGTCCAGCACGTTCAGCAGGACCGCCGGGGGAAGATAGACACTGATACGATTCAAGTGTGCCGCTGGCACCTCGGCCAGGCTGCGCGACGCGACGAGCCCCTCGATTTCACCCCCCTTGGGGTTCACGGGGTACACGTCGTAGCCTTTTTGCCGATAGGCACGTACCGCCTTGTTACCGAATTTCAAACGGTCGGGGCTCGCGCCCAGAATGGCAATCGTGGGTTCAGGCATGGAATTTTTTCGCGGTTCGTGAGGACTAGAATCCTGCGGCGCCAGTCCGTCAGGGAACGCGCTCGTGCGGCGTTCAACGCCGATGATGACAGACGACCGTGGGAACGACAATCGTCAAAGTGCCACTGGTCCCACGGCGGGGCAACGCGTCAATCGCGGCGGGCGTCCACCGTGGGAGTCCTTCGTTGCGTCGCCAACCACCGCAGCCAGGATTGTTGATCGTAGCCGAAGTCCTGGCCCGTCAGTGATGACAGGGCGTCGTGGACTGCCAGGTTCTGGAACTGCCGTTCGACTTGCTTCGGTCCCCCGCCGCCAAATGAAAACGATCCGCCGCCGGGACCGTTCCCAAAGCTGGGATTCATATTGTTTCCGCTCGTGGGGAGATCAATAACGTGCGTCGTGACGACCGAATCGATCAAGGGCCTTATCGAACTGGCGTCCCTCATCCGTCCTAGCGCGAAGCCCGCACGATTGACCATCTGATTGTCGGCATTTTTCGATTTCATGCGCTTGATGAAAAACGCCACGGCCCCGGTATTCGTCTGCTTCTCCAGATAATCGAGGCAGGTCTGACGCAGGTCGTCGTCAGAATCGTCCAAGGCAAAAATTGTCAGGGCCCGCCAGGCTTCGGGCGTGCCAATCCGCGCGAGCGCGTCGATATAGATCCTCCGCACCGCCACGTCCTGCTCTTTTTGCATGAGCTTTCCCAGTGGTTCGACGGCTTCAGGCGCGGCGATCTTTTGCAACTGGAGCATGGCCTCCTCGGTCCGGTTCGTTCCCAGCCATTCGCGCCAGCGCTTGATGTCCTTGGTCCAAGTCTTGACCGCCTTGTCGAAGGCCCTCTTGCGTTCGATCTCTTCGACCTGTTGCGGCATGCGGTACTTGCCGGACTTGTCCTTGATGTAACCCTTATCCTGGAACCTTTCTTCGCGCGTCTTCCACTCGCCGTCGATTTTGGCGTAGCCCAGTGCCTGCCGAGCTTTGGCATTTTCGGGATCGAGCTCGATGACGCGTTCGAGATGGCGTGTCGCTTGCTCGGTGAGTTGTTGGTTGCGGCAAAACGTCGCCAGATCCAATTGCCCCTCGACGGTGTCGGGATACTGGGGCCGCAGCTTGATATAGTGCAGCTCAGAGGGCTTGGTGCGGTGTACTTCCTTAACCTGGTCGCGCCGCAGCGTAACCTCGCCGGTGCTGGTTTTGATCACGTAGCGCGTGCGCGGAGTCTCGGTGGTGTTCTGTGTGGCGCCCTCAACCTGGCCGCCATTGGTAAGGAGGAACGTGTCGGCGCGCAGCCAAGCCGATCCTGCAAATGCCAGGACGAAGAAGAGTTGTCCACCGATCAGCCGTTTCATGGGGACCTCAGGCTCGTCCGAGTTCCGGTGACGGCCCGGGCGAGGTAAAATCGCCCGGCAACGCCTACTTCCAAGTATAGGAACGAGTTGCGGCGTATCGCAACGTTTTCAGGCCAGATCGCCGCGAATTTAGGGCCTTCCGTCTTCCCTCAGTCGGGTTATTTGATGGCTGACAGCGTGGTCGAACATCGAGCCCAGTCCCCGCAGCGGGTGCGCTGCGCCGTGATTACCGTCAGCGACACCCGTACTCCGGAAACCGACACGGGTGGACAGCTGGTTCTTGAGAAACTCGTTCAGGCGGGGCACGAGGTGATTGTTCGCGAGATTATCCCCGATGATCCGCTGCGCATGCAGGCGCTAGTTTCTGACCTGTGCAAGCGCGACGACGTCGATGCCATCCTGCTTACCGGGGGGACCGGAATCAGCAGCCGCGATCAAACGTTCGAAACAATTTCCGGCCTTCTGACCAAGCCGCTGCCGGGATATGGCGAGCTGTTTCGCATGTTGAGTTATCAGGAGATCGGGGCTGCCGGAATGCTAAGCCGCGCCGTGGGCGGGTTAGCGTGGCGGACGATCGTGCTCACCATGCCCGGCTCGCCGGCAGGCGTGCGCCTGGCGATGGATAAGCTCATCGTGCCTGAGTTGGGACACCTGGTACGCGAAGCGCGGCGGTAGCGATCTGAAGTGCGGCGCTTAGTCCAATTCTTCGAGCCACAGGCGCATCTCGTTTTCGTACTCGCTGGCCAAGTCCCCCTTGACCAGTTGTCGATGGAAGTTGGCCGCTCCTTCTTTCACCAGGTCCGCAGCTTCGGCACTTGGAAAACGCAGCGAGGGATCCGGTGCGACCAGGCTGCGGATCAGCGTCATCAAGAGTTCGTTGCACACGACTTCGCGCGGCAGCCGTTCGTGCAGCCGTTGCATCAACATCCGCTTCGCCTCGAGCAACTCGGCATAAGTGGTTTGGCCGACGAACGGCGGAGCCCCCGACAGCATTTCGATCAACACATACCCAAGACTGCACAAATCCGATCGCGGCGAGGATTCGCCCCCTTCCAAGACTTCCGGCGCCGCGTAAGTGGGGGTGCAACTACGGCGCGAGGGGGGCTTCTCCATGTCAAAGGCCGAGCCGATGTCGATGATTTTGGCGTTGCCCGTGCGCTTGAGCATGATGTTCGACGGCTTGATGTCGCCGTGAACGATCCCCTCGCGATGCAAGGCAGCCAAAGCGGCCAGGCACTCGCGCAACACCGCGATCGCGATGCCAGGTTTCAAGCGCGGTTGTAGCGGGCCCGAAGTGACGATGACGTTGTTTAGATAGTCCCAGCGGCGATTGCTGACCCGTTGCCGCGTTCGCTCGAGCATTTCGTGCGATAGCAAACGGTCCAGGTCATAACCGTCGACCCATTCCATCTCCATCAGCCGAATGCGATTCCGTTCGACAAAATTGTGTACGTCCAGCAGATTGTCTTGCTGGATTTGTGCGACCCGCGCCGCCACGGCGGCGATGCGGCCCATCGCCTCGTCGTATCCTCGATCGTCTTCGTAGTGCAACGGAGAAAAGATTTTCAGGGCCACCGGCAGGGTGAAATGGTCTGTGCCGCGCCGCTCCGACAGGTACACCACTCCTTGGCCGCCGGCGCCGAGCAGCCGCAACAGGCGATGATGCTCGGTCCAACTCATCCGCTGCTCTTCGACCAATTGCCGGTACTTTTCCAACAAGACGTCGGGACAACGCTTGGGCTTCTGACCGTCAATGCTCAGCGTGGCTTGCGGTTGTAAGAAAGTAGTCGAGGACATCGCGTGCTTCGCCTGGGTGTGCGTGTTTTGATTGCCGGCGGGTAGGCGCCATCTTAGGGAGACGTCCCCCGCCAGGTCCAGCCAAATTGAGGAAGAATTGACCGCCGTCTTCTTCGCCATCCCCAATTCATCAGGCGGCACGGCAGAATTTATTTGGCGACTTGCGCTCTAGGAGTGCGGTACGGGATAGCCCAATCGCTTGTCGACGAGATTTGCCAGAGGTTCGCCGGCCTGCCAGCGTCTCAGATTTGCGGAAAAGAAATCGGTCATGTCGTCGATCCGCCGCGCGCTCTGGCCGCCGACATGGGGCGTGATGACGACGTTCGGCAACGACCACAGGGGGCTATCGACTGCTAGCGGCTCTTCCGCCGTGACGTCGAGTCCCGCGCCGGCCAGATGTCCGGATTCGATCGCAGCCACTAAATCTGCTTCGACAACGAGCGGGCCTCGCGCCACGTTGATCAACAAGGCGCCGGGCCGCAGCCGCGCCAGTGCGCGACGATCGATCATGTGGCGCGTAATATCCGTCAGCGGCGCTGCCAAAAACAACACATCGACTTCGGCCAACAGATCGTCCAGTCGCTCGGCGGGCCATAGTGCTTCGACGAAGTCGGGTTTATCGACGGGAAAAGTGTCCGTCGCCAGAATGCGCGTTTTGAAAACTCGCAAGACTTCGGCCAATCGCCGCCCATTGCCGCCAAAACCGACGATGCCCACCGTGCAATGCGTCAGATCGCGTGTCGGCCTGCGGATGAATTCGTGCTGCTCTTGGGCACGAAAAAACGTGGGCAGGCTACGCGTAAGCGCCGTGGTCAGCGAGATCGCGTGCTCGGCAACCTGGTCGGCCAATACGCCCGAGGCGCTCGTCACTACGATGTCGGATGCCACGACCGACGGGACCAGACAGTGATCCAGGCCGGCGGCCGAGGATTGAATCCAGCGCAATCGACCCCCCCGAACCACTTCGTTCCACGGCACTGGCACCTTGGCATGGCCGCAAAAGATATCGGCCGTGAGCAATTCCTGAGCGACGCGTTGCTGTCCTGCGTCCACGACTTCGGCCTGCGGCGCCGCGGCCATGATCTGCGCCACGTGGCGGGGCTCAACGGGATAACAGAGTACAATGCGTGTCACGGATGAAGGCTCGACATGTCATCAGCAATTGGGCGTCCCGCGCGAAATGCATCGTGATTGTGATCGATCCTGATTTGCGAGCAAGGGCCGGCCCGACATCGTTTATCAGGATCCCGCTGGATTTGCGCGACGGTTTTGCCAGTGGACCGAAACGTAGAAAAGCATGCGTCCCAAAAAACAATGCGAACCACTGACCGGAACAGCCTGTCCCTCTCGCGAGTATTTCTGCGCGACCATCGATCTGGGTTCAATTCTTGCGGCGTCGCGCGGCGGGCGAACCTCGATTGAGCGGTGGCATGGATGAAACCGGTCGGCCAGGGCCGACTTCGTCAGGAACAGGCGGTGGCGGATGCTAGCACGAATTTCACGTTTCTGGCGCGGGCCCAGCGGCATGCGCGAGGTTTTGGTGCTCGCATTGCCGCTGATGGTTTCCACGCTCTCCTGGACGGTGATGCAGTTCACCGATCGGATTTTCTTGCTTTGGTACTCGCCCGACGCGGTTGCCGCCGCTTTGCCGGCCGGGGCCTTGTCGTTCGCCATGATGTGCTTTCCGCTGGGCCTGGCCTCCTACGTCAACGCCTTTGTGTCGCAATATTACGGGGCACAGCGGCACGAGCGGATCGGGCTGGTGGTCTGGCAGGGAATCGGGATCGGCCTGGCGACGATTCCCTTGACTGCCGCCACGATTCCTCTGATGTCGAAGATGTTTAACGCCGTGGGGCACCCGGCGCAGATCGCTGTCTACGAGGCAGATTTCTATCGCTGTATCACCTGGGGATCTGGGGCGATGGTCGCTGCCGAGGCCTTGTCGACATTTTTTACCGGGCGCGGGGGCGTGCGCACCGTGATGGTCGTCGATAGCTCCGCGGCGCTACTGAATGTTGTCCTGGACTATCTGTGGATCTTCGGCAAATTTGGCTTTCCGGCGTGGGGTGTCAGCGGCGCGGCCTCGGCCACGGCTGTTGCCATGTGGTTCAAGTGCGCGGTGTACCTGATGCTGTTTCTGCGCAAAAGATACCGGCGCGAGTTCGGTACGATCGTAGGCTGCCGTTTCGATCCGGCATTATTTCGTCGATTGCTTCGCTTTGGTTCTCCCAGCGGCGTGCAACTGGTGTGCGAAGTGGGGGCCTTCACGCTGTTCCTGCTGGTAATCGGACGGATTGGCGCGCACGAATTGGCGGCGACGAGCCTGGCCTTCAACGTCAACATGCTGGCGTTCATGCCGGTTTATGGAATCGGTATCGCCACGACAACGCTGGTGGGTCAGCGCCTTGGACAGAATCGGCCACGGCTGGCCGCACGCGGCACCTGGACGGCGTTTTCGCTGGCGGCCAGCTACATGGCGGTAGTTTCGGCCATATATGCGCTCGTACCCGAATTGCTCCTGGTAGCGCACGGAGCGAAGGTCGATCCGGAAGAATTCGCCCGTCTGCGCGGCCTGACCGTGATCTTGCTGCGGTTCGTGGCGTTCTACTGTCTGTTCGACGCCATGGTGATCATATTTTCGAGCGCGCTCAAAGGGGCCGGCGACACGCGATTTGTCCTGCTGACGACGCTGTGCATGTCCCCCTTGCCAGTGTTGGCGACTTTCTTCGGCGTGGAGTTCATGGGCCTGGGACTGTACTGGTGTTGGACGGCCATCACCACCTGGCTGTGCGTGCTGGGGCTGATCTACATGCACCGCTTTCGCCAGGGGCACTGGCGCACGATGCGCGTCATCGAGCGCACAAGTCCTGTGGACATCGACGATGCCCAAGCCGATGCGATCGAGCCGGCGGCCGTGGGGGGCTAAGGTGACCAAGCGCGGCCAGAGACTTCAGGCCGGATCAGCACGACGTATACACATAGACGTATACGCATAACTGTCGGCTAGTTGCCACCGGGCAATTTGCCTTCTTTGATCAATTCACCGAATGCTGGTGCATTGGGCTTGTCGGGGTGCGACTTTTCCTTGGCCACCTCGTCTAGTGCCGCGGCGATCTTTTCCTTGTCTTTTTGGTTCTTGCCCACCAGCTTGCCGAGAGCGGCGCCGTAGTGATTGCGCACCTTCTTGTCCTCGATCCCCTTGTCGTTCTTGCCGTGACAGACCTGGCATTTGGCCGTGGCGACAGCCTCGGCCAGCGTTTTTTCGGCCGGATTGGCGGAGTCCTTCTTGACGTACTTCGCATCGAACTCTTGTTTGTATTGGGGACGAGCGAGCACCGCGCTCAGCGATACTCCCAACACCACCACGACAGCGATTGAGGAAGCAATAGCTTTCTTCATGCGAGCGTCTCCAGGCTTGGTGATTTTCATTCTTGCCCAGGACGAGCCTGGTTCAATGGTCGGATTCTACCGGTCCGCGTCGACTGTCGGGCAGGGCAGGGGGGCGGAACGAAACGAGGACCGAACCAAAGTCTTGTCGCCGGCAGCCCTAATCGCTCGCCAAACCGTGGTGACGCGGGTGTTGTGACCGTTTGACCCGCTAGGTAAACTGCAGGTCTCGCGAGAGGCGGTTATGAGGGCCGAGTCCCGCGAGGTTTCGCTGCTACGCCCATTCCCACCTTGCTCACGGCGCCCCTGCGTATTGCTTTCGTCACCGACGAAAGCGGGAGGATTCCTCTGCAACGCCACGGTTTCCAAATTGGCTTGGCAGGCGTGATCGCGCTGGTCTTGCTGCGCGTCACGGTTGGCTGGCATTTCCTCTATCAAGGCGTCTGGAAAGTGCAAACGCCGAGCTTCTCGGCGTCCGGCTTTCTCAGCCAGGCCAAGGGTCCGCTGGCGGATCATTTTTATGCCCTGGTCCCCGATATCGATGGTACGCAGCATCTCGATTTCGAAACGCAACTTGCGGCCATGAAGTTGTATGCCGCGGCCTTCGCCGACCAGTACAAGCTCGACGAGGCCCAGCAGGTTGCCGCCAAACGGGCCCTCGAGATCCGGCAAGCGGCCCTCTCTGATTTGCTTTCCGAAGACGGCCGTACTGCCGACGGTCAAAAGAAGCGCCAATTGAAGGAACAGTACAGCGAGTACCTGCACAAGCTCGATCTATTGGCCACTGACAAAGAGGCCGCCGCGCGTGACATGCCCTACGCCCGCAAACGCATATGGGACGACCAGCAGCGTTTGCGTGGACAAGCAGCCGGGTGGACGAAAGAGATCGACAAGATTTGGGACCAGTTGAAGGCCGACCTCGACGATGTGCTCGGCGGCAAGCCAGATCGGCCGTTGGATTTGCGCCCCGAAACCCTGGCCAAACTCCCCGAGGCGTCGGCTCCCAACGAGCGAGAGCCGCTGCGGGCGGCCCCGCTGCCCCCTTCGAACCTTGAACAGGTCGACCGGCTGGTCACGTACAGTAACATGGCCATCGGGGTCTGCCTGATCGCGGGGTTGTTCACGCGATTTTCGGCCTTGGCGGGGGCGTTATTTCTGGCACAGATCGTGGCCGCTCAGCCCGACTGGCCAGGCATGTATCCTCATCCGCATCCCTCGGCCGGCCGGTCGTTGCTGGTGAATAAGGAATTCGTGGAAATGATGGCCCTGGTGGCGCTGGCTTTCCTGCCGACGGGACGCTGGGCGGGGCTGGACCATTTTGTGCATAATCTCGTTGTGCGTCCGCTGCTGGGAAAGAAGGGATCCGTATGAATCTGAGCCCCGAAGAACGCGCCCTGGGCAAAGAGAACTTCGACAACGTCGTCGGCAGCGAGCTGACGCGCCGTGAGTTTCTCGAACGCTCGCTGGCCGCGGCCGCCGTGTCGGGCGTGGGCCTGGGCGGCTTTTATTTCGGCTACGAGAAGCTGCACGGCGATCCGGTACGCGTCGGCGTAATCGGCACCGGCGACGAGGGGAGTGTACTGATCGGGGCCCATACGCCCGAGTACCTCAACGTCGTCGCGATCTCGGATATTCGCCCCTACAACGTCCACCGCGCGTTTCATGGCGATCAGAGCAGCGAGTCGATTCGCGTCGTGCGGCCGGGCCTGATGGCCAAATACGGCTGGACGTCCGAAGACGAGGCCAAGAAGCACGTCAAGGTCTACACCGACTATCAAGACCTGCTCAAGGACGATCAGATCGAGGCCGTGATCATCGCTCTTCCCTTGTTCCTGCATGACAAGGTCGCGATTGAAGCGATGAACCAGGGCAAGCACGTGCTCACCGAAAAGTTGATGGCGCACAGCGTCCATCAGTGCAAGGAAATGGGGCGCGTCGCCCATCAAAAGCGTTTGCACTTGGCCACGGGCCATCAGCGTCATTACAGCATTCTGTACGCCAACGCCGTCGACACGATCAAGCGCAAGCTGATCGGCGATCTGCATTTTATCCGAGCCCAATGGCATCGTGGCAACATGCCGGGTAAGGACAGTTGGGCGCCCCAGATTCCCGACGAGCGATTGGCCAAGGAAATCGCCAAAGTTTCCACCGAATTGGAAAAGGCGAAAGGGGACCGTGCCGAGGCGCTGATGAAGCGGCAGCACGATCTACAACTGCTCATGCTCGACAAAGACGTCGACGCCGCGAAGTACGGCTACGAGGAAAAAACGCTCAGCAGCGGCAGCCAGCAATACCATTGCTCGCCGCTGGAAGAATTGATCCGCTGGCGGCTGTGGAATCGCACGGGCGGCGGCCTGATGGCGGAACTGGGAAGCCATCAGCTCGATGCCGCTGGTATCTTCTGCACGGCCATGCGCGACGACGGCGAAAAGGCGCTGCCGATTTCGGTCTCGGCCGTGGGCGGGCGGTACATCTTCCCGCTGGACCGGGACTGCGACGATCACGTCTGTTGCACCTACGAGTATCCGGCACCTGGATACGCCGAGGATCCCAACAAAAAGATCGTTGTCACCTATTCTTCGATCAACGGAAACGGCTTTGGTGGCTATGGCGAAACCGTGATGGGGACCAAGGGAACCTTGATCCTCGACCGCGAGCAGGAAGCCATGCTCTTCAAGGACTCAGATACCAAGACCTTGGTCACGGTCAGCAAGGGCAAGGGCGGCGCCCCCACGCTCGACACCACTGCCAGTGGCGGACCAGCGGCATCGGCCGCCAAGAAGGCTGCCGACTCGGCACCGCCCAGCCGCGGTTACACCGAGGAGATGGAACATTTTGCCTGGTGCATCCGCAACTTCGACTTCGAGCAAAATAAGCCGAAGTGCTACCCAAAGGTCGCCATGGCCGATGCTATCATCGCCCTGACCACGAATATCGCGATCCGCGAAGGGCGCCGCATCGAGTTCAAGCCCGAGTGGTTTGACATCAACAGCGACGAAACGCCCGAAGGGATCAAGCCGAGCATTTCGGTATAGTGAGCGTCGCTGGTGGATACGCCCGCGGACAGTATCGTAGGCGTCACATTCGAGCACCGCGGAAGGAGCAATTGTGGAATCGTGGCCGATTGGCGTGTTCGCCAGCATTGACGCCGGACTGGGCGTCAAGCTCGAGGTGGCTCAAGAGCTGCATGTCCCTACGATCCAACTGCACGCGCCGGTCGTCGCGTCGCGCACGCCCGAGCGGGCGCGCGAATTTCTCGATCGGTTGCAGAAGGCCAACATTCGCCTGACGGCGGTCTTCGGCGGCTTCGAGGGCGAGAGCTACGCCGACATTCCCACGGTCGTTCGTACGGTGGGCCTGGTGCCGCGCGAAACGCGGGCGACGCGGACCAAGGAGATGCGCGAGATTGCCGACTTTGCCCGTCTGTTGGGCTGCGACGTGGTGGCGTTGCACCTGGGGTTTGTGCCGCACGATGCGGCCGATCCACTCTACCACGAGGTGATCACCGTGACTCGGCAGTTGTGCGATCACTGTGCCGGGAACAAGCAAGCGTTGCACCTGGAGACAGGCCAGGAGCCGGCCGACACGCTGCTGAAATTCATCAGCGATGTCGATCGGGCGAACCTGTTTATCAACTTCGACCCGGCCAACATGATTCTTTACGGCTCGGGCGAGCCAATCGGGGCGCTCGAGCAGTTAAGTCGGTTCGTCCGTAGCGTCCATTGCAAGGACGGCACTTGGGCGGCCCGGCCAGGGCAGGAATGGGGTGCCGAGGTGCCGCTGGGAGAAGGGGCCGTCGGGATGGAAAAATACCTGCGCACTCTCAAGAAAATCGGCTATCTTGGGCCGTTAACGATCGAGCGCGAGATTCCCCAGGATCCAGCGCGGCAAAAAACCGAAATTGGCCGTGCTGTTCATCTGCTCGAGGAGTTGAAGGCCAAGATCCTTTCCGAATAATACATCAAGGTCTTTCGAAAAGCATCGGCGTGGCGGCCGTGTTAATCGCTAGTCCTCTATTTCAGATTGCGCCCCGGGCGCCAAAGAAGGAAGGTTGCATCATGCCGAAAATGACTTTCTCCGTCCCTAATCCGCTGGGACAAGAAGTAGCGATCGAGAAGCTCAAGAAATTTGTGCCGGCGATCAAGGAACGCTACCAAAGCCAGGTAAGCAATCTGGAAGAGAGCTGGACCGAGAATACGCTGAACTTCGGTTTCTCGACGTTTGGATTCCCGATCAAAGGTGCCATCACCGTCGAGCCGGCCACGGTCAAGCTCGATGGCGACATTCCTTTCGCCGCCATGATGTTCAAAGGCAAGATCGAGCAGGAATTTAAGGAAGCCCTCAACAAGCTTCTCTCCTGACGGCCTGCTGGTCGGTCACGCGTGAACGCGTTACGCGGCGTCGCGCTCATCCGGAGGGTGCCATGCTCACGCCAAGTGTGAGCATGGCTTCGTGCCAAAGTCACGGGCGTTTGGTCGTGAGCTTGACGGATTTGTCCTGTCGCTCAAACCCTAGCCCCAGGGGCGCGAGCGCGCCGCGCAGTAAATCATCGAGCGAGGCATTTTTCACGTCGACATTGACCGGCGTATTCATTTTCACACCGGCAGCGGCCAGCGCGCCTTCGTCGAATTCGATCTTGAGCGCCAGCTTCTGTTCGAGTTGCGCCAAAAATTGTTCAAGCGGCATCCCTTCCAGCGCGAGTGTATAGACCTGCTGTCCCGTGCCGGAACCGCCCTGTGCAGTTTTAGGGGGAGATAATCGTTCGTGATCTTCCACTGTGGCGCGGACCACGATCCGGCCGGCCGAAGTGCTGATTTCTGCCTGCGGCGCCATGGCCTTCCACTGGGCAATGGTCGCCGCCGCCTCGCGCCCCGCCGGATACGTGCGCTCTAGCCGCGCGTCATCGCCAAGCGGAACGAGTTCGACGGCACGCCCCCCACGTGTGAATTGGAAGGCTAGTCCGCACTCTGCCGCGACCAGCGTCATGCGGTCGACCCAGGGCATTGCCGGCAAATCGGTGGCGGCTAACAGGTCGTGCGGCAATCGCTCGATGCCGAGGATCTCGACGTCGGCCTCGTCGCCGAGGCGCTGTACGATTTCCTCCGGCGTTGCCAAAGCATGCCATGCCAATGGTCGCGGTAAAAGGGCGGCCGTCTGCCGCGCCTTTGGCAGTCGACGCGCCTCCTGTGTGCGCAGGGCGCTCACAGTACGCAATTGTTTGGCCGTTTTCTCGGGTCCAATGTACGCCACGGGTCCCAGCAAGCTGGCGCCGCCCCCCGCGAGCGAGGCGATCCGCTGCAGGGCATCGGCAATCGGGACGTTCATCAGATCCAGATCGAGCACCTGGTCGGGATCCAGCCGGCGGTCGATCACGATCGCCAGCCGAAGCGTCTGCGACAAGTTCCGCAATGTTTGGCGGAGCGGCACGCCGAGACTGGCGAATGAAATCGGTCCCAAACGCTGTACTTCTTCGGCGGTGAGGAAGTCGATGGGCAAGGCCGGCTCTTCCGGCAATTTGCCGACACGGCCGCGCGGCCGTTCGCCTTTGCCAGAAGGCTCGACCAGGCCGGCCAGAGACTTGCGGCCGCCAGGACTCTTGCCGGCGGCCGGTGTGCTGGTTCGCTCCTGGCCGAAGGCATTTGTCGCTGCCCACAAGGCCAGACCAATAACGACCGTCGTCTGATAAGTGCCGCGAAAGTCCCAGATTTTATTTGGCAGTCGAGCACCGTTCGGCCACGTTCTATTCATAGCCAGGACCCCGTCGCGCTGCTGCCGAAATGGGCCCATTTTGCTGCGCACGCTCGGACGAAACAGCGCCGCCCGCATGGTAGGGCAGGGGATGGAATGCTCACCGGCTAGTCGACCGGCTTCAGCATCTATTTTGCCCAGCCCAACCGGCTCGCGGAAGTTGAGAATTCCGCGCATTCGCGATAAATCCACTTTAGCTTCTTGTAGTCTCTGGCTACACTCAAAGAACGTTGCCCGCTTCCCAGCGATGTTCGCCAATGGCCGAGACATGGTGAATGCCGCCGCGGCGAGGCACGTTTTCTGGTTCAGTGTGCTGGTTCTAGTAGTGCTCTCGGTCGGCCGGGCTTGCAAGTGCTCACGGTCGACCGGTCTGACGATGGCGGGATTCAGGTTGGCACATTCGTGTCACTTGCGCTCACGACTCTCATTGATAGGCACCTGGGGATTTGCAGCATGAGTTCCTCTCAGCGCGCCGCGGTATTGCTAGCATTTTACGGCGAGTATCTCGACCGTAAGGATACCGAGACGTTCGTTCGGCGCACCACGCGACGCTACACCCCAGGCACCTTAGAGCGTCTCTTGGCAAACGGTCCACGGACCGTCCGCCGGGCTTCGGCGCTGGCGCTAGGATTGTTGGGGGGCTACGAGGCGAACGCGGCCTTGGGACGCGCACTGACCGACCCCGACCGCGGCGTTCGCACGCTGGCCGAAGACGGCATTCGCCTCGTCTGGTGCCGCGCTGGCAGCGAGTCGCAGCAGCAGAAGCTGCGGGCCATCGTCCGCGCCAACACCAAAAAACAATACCAGCCAGCCATCGCCCGCGCCACAGAATTACTACGCGAGGCGCGCCGATTCGCCGAGGTTTGGAACCAGAGGGCGGTAGCACATTTTGGACTCCGCCGGTTCGTCGAATCGATCGGCGATTGCCGCGAGGCCCTGGAGATTAATCCCTACCATTTTGCCGCTGCGGCGGGCATGGGACAGTGCTACCTGCAGTTGGGAAACGCGGCTTCGGCGTTGGAGTGTTTCCGCCGCGCCCTGCGACTGAATCCCGGCATGGAAGGGGTCCGTGCCAGCGTGCAACATTTGGAACGCACGTTGCGGAACAATCTCTGAATTCGCGCCGAACGGTGAGTGCTGAATGATCAACGGGCCGGCACAGGGGACCGACAGCCATGAGGGCACGGTCCGCGGAGATGTGTCCGCCCGCACGAGCGCATCACCGACCACATCGCCCACCTCGGTTCCTCTCGAGCAAGCCCCGGTGCTGATTCTCGGCGCGGGAATCAACGGCGCCGCAATCGCCCGAGAATTGGCGATCAATGGCGTTTCTGTTTGCCTGGTGGACACCGCGGACGTGGCGTTCGGCGCGACGGCGTACGCATCGCGATTGATCCACGGCGGGCTCCGCTATCTCGAATACGGCGAGTTTGATCTGGTGCGCGAGTCGTTGGCCGAGCGCTCTCGCCTGTTGCGGTTGGCCCCTCAGTTCGTCAGACCTTTGCGGTTATTTATCCCGATCGAAAATCGCTTTGGCGGCCTGTGGAGATCGGCCCAGCGATTTCTCTTCAAAGGGCAACGTGGCAAGCGCCCCCCCCAGCGCGGCAAACCTACGGTCTCGCGCGGACTGTGGTTGGTACAAATGGGGCTGCGTCTCTACGACGCCTATGCGCGTGATCCGCAGCTGCCTCGCCATGCCACTCATCGCGCGGCCGCCGAAGACGCGATCAAGGTCGATCCTCGGTATCGCTGGCTGTGCTCGTACTACGACGCGCAGATTCGGTTTCCCGAGCGATTCGTCCTGGCGATGCTCGCCGATGCGCAGCAAGCCGCGACCGCTGCCGGGAGCACGTGCCAGGTCTTCACGCGCCACCGCGCGGCTCTCGATGGGCGTATGGCCAGGATTTATCCCCGCGATAGCGATCAGCCCGTGCGCAGCTTCGAACCCGTCGCGGTAATCAATGCCACCGGAGCCTGGGTGGATCTGACGCTTGCTCGACTCGGCCTTCAGTCGCAACGGTTGATGGGGGGCACCAAAGGTACGCACATCGTGACGTGGAATGAGCGTTTGCACGATGCCTTGACCCACCATGGGCAATCTTATGCTGGCCTTTATGCCGAAGCTGCCGATGGCCGTCCGGTATTTGTACTGCCATTCGGCGATGCCTCGCTGATCGGTACAACGGACGACGCGTATGAAGGGAACCCGAGTGACGCAGTAGCGACCGGCGAAGAGATCGATTACCTGCTGGCCACGGCTAACGAGCTATTGCCGCAGATCCGTTTGACCGACAAGGACGTTGATCTGCACTACAGCGGCGTCCGCCCGTTGCCGTACGTGGGCGGGGCCACGCCCGCAGGCGTCACCCGCCGGCACTCTCTGATAGAGAATCACGCGGCGCCCATGCCGTTTTTCTCGATCATCGGCGGCAAGCTGACCACTTGCCGCTCGCTCGCCGAAGAGACCGTGGCGCTGGTTCTGGGGCGGCTCGGGCAGAGCGTGGTCGCAACCAGCGAAGCACGTCCCATTCCTGGTGCGACGGGCTACTCGACCGACCCACGCGAGCAGGAAGCCTGCTGCCAGGAAATTGCCACGCGGCTGGGATTGGCACCGGCGCAGGTACATACCACCTGGCAGTTGTATGGAACGCGTTGCGAAACGGTGCTCGGCGCATGTGCCGACGACAAGGAAAGTCTTCCCGGCACGGATCTGCCGACGGCGGCGGTGCGCTACGCGGTGCGGCACGAGTGGGTACACACTTTGGACGATCTCGTTGAGCGGCGCCTGATGTTGCTGTACCATCGTCGCCTGTATGAGGGAGCTCTGCGGCGCACGGCGGAAATTCTGGCGGAAGAGGCCATTATCGCCAAGCAGGACGTAGCCAGTCAGATCGAGCAGTGTCGCGAGCGATTGCGGGTCCACTTCGGCAAGCAGGTTTTTCCCGGCTCGCCGTGATCACGTCCATCGAGAGGGGGATGCATGCTACGCGGCACGGCTCGTGAATGCGCGGCCGAGTTCCTCGGCACGCTGGTATTAGTTACCTTCGGTGTGGCTGTCGTAGCGCAAGTGGTTCTCAGCGAAAAGTCGCACGGCCAGTACCTGTCGATCAATCTTGGTTGGGGCCTGGCCGTGACCATGGGCGTGTTTATCGCCGGAGGAATTTCCGGCGCTCATTTGAATCCGGCCGTGACGCTGGCCGCGGCCATGTGCCAGGATTTTCCGTGGCGGAAAGTTTTGCCGTTCTGTGCCGCCCAGGTCGCGGGGGCATTTGTTGCGTCGGCGATTGTCTTCGCCGCGTATCACGAAGCACTGGTGGCCTTTGCCGGCACGACGCGCGACCAGGCGACGGCCGGGATCTGGGCCACCTATCCGCAGAGCTTTCTCACTCTTGGCGGCGGACTCATTGACCAGGTCGTCGGCACCGCGCTGTTGGTCGCAGTGATCTTCGCCATTAGCGACAAACGGAATTTGAACCCCACGGCCGCCCAGGGCGCAATCGCCGTGGGGCTGCTGGTCCTGTTGATCGGCATGACGTTTGGCTTTAACGCCGGTTACGCCATTAACCCGGCACGCGATTTCGGGCCACGCTTGTTCACTTTCGTGGCAGGTTGGGGCGGCGACGTCTTTCGCTGGGGCAACGGCTGGTGGTGGGTGCCGATCGTGGGCCCTCTCGTCGGCGGAGTTCTAGGAGGTTGGATCTACAACGTCTTCATAGGTCGCCGTCATCCGCCCTTATCGAGTGTGACTTGAAGCGCGCGCCACGGTGTGCCAACGTCGACCTTTGCTGACCACTCGCGGAACTGCAACGAAACCTGACATGGAAAAATACGTACTGGCCCTCGATCAGGGCACAACCTCCAGCCGCGCCATTGTCTTCTCGCGAGTCGGTCGCGTCGTGGCCACCTCGCAAGAGGAGTTTGAGCAGATCTTGCCTAGCCCTGGCCATGTCGAGCACGATCCCGAGGCGATCTGGCAATCGCAACTCGATGTCGCCCGCGGGGCTTTAGCGGCCGCCGGATTGGGCCCGTCCGATATCGCGGCGCTCGGCATCACCAATCAGCGCGAAACGACGATCCTTTGGGAGCGCGCCACGGGCAAGCCCGTCACCAATGCCATCGTCTGGCAAAGCCGGATATCGGCCAGCATTTGCGATCGGCTGAAGGCCGAGGGCCTGGCGGACCTGTTTCGCGAGAAAACGGGACTTGTCGTCGACGCGTACTTTTCCGGCACGAAGATCAAGTATTTGCTGGATACGATCCACGGCTTGCGCCGTCGCGCCGAGGCCGGCGAAATCCTGTTCGGCACCGTCGATTCGTTTTTGATTTGGCGACTGACCGGCGGGCGCGTACACGCCACGGATGTGAGCAATGCCAGCCGCACCTTGATCTTTAATATTCACACCCTGCAATGGGACGACGAACTACTGAAGATTCTCGACATTCCCCGCGCCATGTTGCCCGAAGTGCGCGCTTCGAGCGAGGTCTATGGCGAAACGAGCGCCGAATTATTCGGCGCACCGATCACAATCGCTGGTGTTGCTGGCGATCAGCAGGCGGCCACCTTTGGGCAGGCATGCTTCGATCCAGGCACCGCCAAGAACACCTATGGCACAGGTTGCTTCATGCTGCTCAACACCGGCGAGCAGGCCGTGACGTCAAAACAAAACCTGCTGACCACGATCGGCTGGAGCGTCGGCGGCAAGATTACGTATTGCCTGGAGGGCTCGGTGTTCATCGCCGGGGCGGTGGTGCAATGGCTGCGGGATGGACTGGGAGTGATCGACGCTTCGAGCGACGTCGAATTGTTGGCACAGTCGGTGCCGGATTCGGACGGCGTTTATTTCGTGCCGGCGTTCGTCGGCTTGGGCGCGCCGTATTGGGACCCCTATGCACGCGGAATGATCATCGGGTTATCACGCGGCACCAAGGCGGCACACATTGCCCGCGCCGCGATCGAATCAATGGCCTTTCAATCGCGTGATCTGCTCGAAGCGATGCAAAAAGATGCCGGCATCGAACTCGCCGAACTCAAGGTTGATGGCGGGGCCAGCATGAACGACGGCCTGATGCAATTTCAGGCCGACATCCTGGGAGTCCGCGTACGGCGGCCGGTCGTCTCGGAAACGACGGCGCTGGGCGCCGCGTATTTGGCAGGCCTGGCTGTCGGCTTCTGGCACGATACGGCCGATATTGCCGGCAACTGGGCGTTAGCAA
Organism: Pirellulales bacterium; assembly: GCA_036490175.1. NCBI lineage: Bacteria > Pseudomonadati > Planctomycetota > Planctomycetia > Pirellulales > Pirellulales bacterium. The sequence continues at coordinate 38,394 of DASXEJ010000127.1, forward strand.
GAGAATTCGCGCCGCAGTTGGCAGTGACAGAGCGCGACCATCGCTACGCCCGTTGGCGTAAGGCCGTTGATCGGTCGCGAGACTGGCACGAACACTGATTGATCGTGCCGCGACAAACGGTTGCGTGCTGATTCGACCGGGTACTTTATTTTCGCGCTTGCAAGGCTTCGGTCGTGTAGCGCTTCGGGTTTTGCATGAAGGTCTGCAGCGATTGCTCGCTGGTAAAGAGGTACACGCGTTCCCCGTACGACACGCCGAACATGCGGGTGCCGGGAATTGATTGACCGTTATCGAGCGCCAGGACCGGATCGTCGCCCGACATTACGGGGCTGTAGCGATCAGGATTGGCAGCGAACTTTTGCTGCTCGGCAGGCCCGGCGAATAGATACGTTCGCCCACGATGTTGCATTCCCCAGCGCGCGTCACCGGGTGCCCAGACCTGCTTTTCGCACAACGAAACCGGGCAGTAACCTTCTAGCCCTAGCGGCGCGTTGCCGGGGGGAATTTGTGGCAACGCCAATTGCGGCCCGGAAAGACCTCCGCCTGGCGCGCCGCCTTGCGGTGGCAAGACAGGACCGCCATTCGTAACGGGCGCGGATGGTACGACAGCATTGGGTGCTACGGGCGTTGCTGCGTTCGCCGCCTGCTGGTTGTAGTAATTTGCGTAACGGCCGTCCCCTGGCGGCGCGACGGAACCTCCGGCCAACTGCGCCGCTGCTGCGATGGGTTGTCCGGCCGTCAGCGTAGCCGCTGGTGGTCCGGTACGTCGCGCTAGATTCGCGACACGGAGCAGCGAGCCCACATACTCGGGGCCCGAAAGTGGGCTTTGTACTCGTTCAATGACCTTGCCTTGGGGTGTCAAAATAACGTCGGTGGGAATCGACTGGACTGCGTATTGCCGGGCCGTGGCTGGAAACGAGTCGTAGTCGAGTTTTACGCCCACAAAATTCGGCTTCAGCTCGGTGCCGAAGCCCGGCTTACTGAATACCTCGCGTTCCAGTTGCTGGCATGGTTGGCACCAAGAGGCCCCGAAATGGACAAGCACGAGTCTATTTGTTCTCGCTGCCAGCTGCTTGGCCGCTTCCAGATCGGTTTCCCACGAAAAGCCTTCTGCCGCATAGCAGGGCGAACAGATGACCAGAGCCAACATGACTGGCTGCCAGCACCAACGAACCGCTTGCATGGCCCAAATCCTCTCAGGCAAATTGCCGTCCGCCAACCCAATGTGCGGCTTGCCAGTTGTTATCGGCAAGAGGGGGCTTTTGAACTGTACAAAATAAAGTGGATGCATGGGTTTGGCCGATTATCAGGAATAATCCAGGACCGAACGTGATGGAGCCATCCTGGCGGTGGCCGGTTGCTCTTCGGAGGCCGTCCAGGCCAGGCCGCCAGGATGTCTGCGGCGTGCAGATTTCGGACGAGATCGCTTGACATAACGGCGGGCTTGGCTAAGATTGCGTTAGTTTAGGAAGCCGCCTGACATGCAGGCGCTTTTGGCCCCGCGAGCCGTTTGTGTCGCGGATCGCCCTCCCCGTGCAAAACGTTTTTTGGTCACGGGAAGTGCGAATTGGGCCTTTTGAATCGAGGCCGTCCAGTTTCCCAGTCCGGGGTTTCCGTCTGGTGAGTTGGGCGCTTCTTCGACAGGCCATCGGTTGATGAGTTTCTGGCGCTCGCTTTGCACGCGCTTGGCCTAAGTGCACCCGGTGTTACTTCGTGCATGGCCGCAGAGCGACTTGCCGCGTTGGTTACACGATTTTCGTCCTGGAGACGGAAATTGACTTCTGGGTAAGGGTCGACGGACGAAAGCCCCGCCGGTCCATTCTGTGAGTTTGGTGTCGGAACCAAACATGCTGCTCAACGTACGCGCCTTATCGAATAGATCGAACGAATTTCTGCGCGCGTTTGTGAGTCCCTTTCTTGGGTGAGACATGACAAAAAAGAAGCGCGGCCGTGGTCGAGGTCGACCCGGTGGTGGTGGTGGCGGAGGAGGCGGCGGCGGAGGGGGTGGACACTTCCACGGTAACGGGCAGCGCGGTCGCGGAGGGCATCGCCCCCGGCCTGTCGGCGGGGATCGCCCGTATTACCCGCAGCCGGAACAGCCGGACAATGGCGAGCCCATTCCCTTGGAGCCTGCCAGCGGGGTGCTGGAACTGCATCCTAATGGGTACGGTTTCCTGCGCGATCCCAACAACAACTACTCACGCGAGCGCACCGATCCTTTCGTGCCGGGCACGATGATCGACAAATATCGCCTTCGCGAGGGGGTGTTGGTCAACGGCATGGTGCAGCACAGCCGCAAGCAAGAAGGGCCGCGGCTGAAGGAAATCATCGACATCGATGGTTGCAAACCAGAGGACTATCCTCTGGTGAAGAGCTTCGATTCCTTGACGCCGATCAATCCGGAATCGTGGCTTCGGCTCGAGACAGGGCCACAGCCGCTGAGCCCGCGTGTGATGGATCTTTTGACACCGCTGGGAAAGGGGCAACGGGCCCTGATTGTCGCCCCGCCCCGCACTGGCAAGACGATTCTCCTGCAGCAGATCAGCCAGGCCATCTCGGCGAATTATCCCGAGGTCAAGCTATTCGTCCTGCTGGTCGACGAGCGCCCGGAAGAAGTCACCGACATGCGCCGCAGCGTCAAGGGCGAGGTCATTGCCAGCAGCCTTGATCGCGACGTAGAAAGCCATGTTCGCCTGTCGCAGCTCGTTGTCGAGCGCTGCAAGCGGTTGGTGGAAATGGGGCAGGACGTGTTCTTGCTGATGGATTCCATCACCCGCATGGCTCGGGCTTTCAACAAATGGGTCGGCAACACGGGCCGTACCATGTCGGGTGGCGTTGACATCAAGGCGCTCGATATCCCCAAGAAGCTGTTCGCCACAGCGCGGCTGTTCGAAGAAGGAGGGTCATTGACGATCGTCGCCACAGCCCTGGTCGATACAGGCAGCCGGATGGACGAGCTGATTTTCCAGGAGTTCAAGGGGACCGGCAACATGGAGCTGGTGCTCGATCGTAAGTTGGCGGATCGCCGCGTCTGGCCATCGATCGACATCTCGCAATCGGGTACCCGACGCGAGGAGAAATTGCTCGACGCCGATACGCTGCACGCCGTCACGATGCTCCGCCGTACTTTATCGAGCATGCATCATGTCGACGCCATGGAGCAGCTCACCAAGCAACTCGGCAAGTTCAAGTCGAACAAGGACTTTATCGCCTTGATCGCTGGCTCGCGGGTTGCTGACTAACGCGGCGCCTGCACCGGCCGATAGCATGCGTTGCCGTCAGCGTCGCCTTGGGCCTGAGTGAGTTGCGTAAACTGCGCTGTCTCGCGCGGGTTGCACGCGCGGTGCCCTGCGCATCGACTACCCTTCAAGTGCGGTTGCCGTGCCCGGACCGTATTGCTAAAAGCGACACTTGCGTCGCTCATGGCATGACGCCTTTCGAGGTGTCGATCTAATGGCCGGAAGGGTCTGATGGCTGACGGTTTGCAAGCTGCTACGCCGGGCAATGTTCACAGGGTAAAAGGGTCCGCAATTTCTCCTGCTGCTAACCACGAGCCCCCCGTGGTTCGTCAGGGTGCAGGAGCTGGCCTGGAAACTGCCCGACGATTACGTCCCGCGCATTTGCTCCCCCGGCTCGGTCTGACTGTCTTGTCGTTCGCGGTGGTGTTGGCCGTTTTGGAAGGCGCCACACGCCTTTTCTCGCACGTAGTGCCGCCGCTGATCTGCAACGATCCCGTGGTAGGCACGCGCTACCTGCCCGATTTCAGCGGATGGGTTTACGTGCCGGAGTGCGATCGCGACGTTTTGTTGAGCTTCAATCATGACGGACTGCGCGGCCCCGACTTTGCTGTGGAAAAATCGCCCGGCGTATACCGCGTGGCCGTCGTCGGGGACTCGATGATCGCGGCCGTCGCTACCGATGAAGACAAAACACTCGTGCGACAATTGGAAAAACGCCTCAATGCAAATCCCGCGGGGACTCGCTACGAGGTTATGAACTTCGGTATCTCTGGGTCGAGCACGGGCCAAGAGTTGGTTCTGTATCACGAAATCGTCCGCAAATATCGCCCGGATATCGTCGTGTGCGCTTTTTGTGTTGCGAACGATCTGGGGGACAACTGCACGGGCCTGACCAGCAACCGTGGTCGCATCTATTTCGACGTCGACGACGAGGGCCGGTTGGAACCGCTGCCATTTTCGCCAGGTCGGGCTCGGCTGACATCGTGGCTCAATCGCTATAGCCGATTCTATGTGTGGCAAAAAAGCGCCACGCAACTCGCGATTAACGCGGTTCGTACCGGCGCCTTGGCAATGGCCGCCAAGGTGGGGCACGACGTAGCGCCTTTGGAATCGGGCGGCCTGGGCATTTTTTGCACCGCACCAGGCGACACGCTGAACCACGCCTGGCTGATCACCGACAAGTTGGTTGAGAGGATGTCACACGAAGTGCATGACGATGGGGCCGAGTTTTATTTGGCTGTGCTGCCGGCCGGCTGGCAGGTCTGCGACGACATCTGGACACGCACCATAGAGAATGCCGGCGGAGCGCCGATGAGCATCGCCTACCCCGATGAAAAGCTGAGCGAAATCGGCACGCGAGCCCAGGCCGAGGTCGTGCTCATGACCGACATGTTCCGCGCGGCCGCGCCTCACCACGCGATCGATTACGAGGACGAACTGCTGCATTACGATGGTCTAGGGCATTTCAACGATCGCGGCAACGATGTCGCCGCCGCCGCCATCTATCAGGCCATCGCAGGCCGAGGCGAGCGTGTCACTAAAACAGCGAGTGTCCCCGCTAGGTAATGCTCAGGCAAGACCTTCTCCGTTTTAGGGACGAATCCCAGGCGCTATCTTTCGCGCGCTGTTGTCGACGCACAAAGAGCCGCCGCGCAGGGGCTGGTCTGCGCGACGGCGATGGGGCCAGACGTGGGATCGCTGGCTCCCAATGCAAGTAGAAAAAAGGCCGCCAGGAACGGACTAGGGTCCTGACGGCCACCAGCGGCTGTCAGCAGTGTCGGTGCTGACGAAAAAACTATAGGGGTGCTGCACGGCCAGGTTCAAGTTGTGGGCGAAAGTTGTGCGCCTTGGTCAGTCCGCGTTCGACAGCTAGCGTTTGTATCGTTTGAGAAAATCGAGCACTTCGGGGAACCGCGCCGTCTTGACGATGAACCCTTCAAAGCCGCTGGCAATAGCTTGCCGCCGGCATGCCTCGTCGCCGCGGCCAGTAAACGCGCAGACCGGATGGTAGGGCATCGCCGGATCATCGCGCATACGTCGCACCAGCGTGAAGCCATCCATGCCAGGCATGTCGAGGTCGCACACGATCACGTCCAAGGGCAGTTTTCGCGCCAGTTCCATCGCGCGTTCGCCATCATTCGCGACCACCGCACTCTGCCCGCAGACCGTAAAGGCCTTTTGCAGAACGGTCGTCAGATCGCGGTTGTCGTCGACGATAAGAATTCGCAATCGCTGTTGTGGAGATGAGGTGACCATCGGCTTTCTCTTCCTTGTTGCGGTCTCCTGTGCGTCATGCCCCGCCTCATTCCAAGGGGGCTCGCGAACAGGTCAGAGCAGCTTAGGAGCAAACGATGCGCCAAAAATAGCACCGCACGCGCTGCCCGATCCTAAGGACTGCCTCGCGTCGATTTCGCCACGTTCAACCGTGGCATTTATGCCGATTGCCCAGGTTTAACCGCCCCGAGGGCACGAGTTGCCCGGGATCCGTTCGAAGATCGAACGCGGCCAGGTGGTCGGAAAACCATCGGACAGGAAAATGCCGGGTCACTAACTCAAGGGATCGCGACCTTGCCACCGGTACGTCCTGGTGATAGGGAACGAGCCAGGTTGGCAGGCAGTTTTCCGCAACCGTAAGAGAAATTCGACCGGCGGAATTCTTTTAGCCGGACCTTGAAAAATGGAGGCGGCAGGAATTGCACCTGCATCATCGGTGAACCGATGCTCTCCTTGAGCTACGCCCCCCATGGGAAAAGTACAATCATATAGTCTGAAAGCGGCGGCCCGAGTCAAACGGGCTTTTCTCGGCCGTGCAGGGTCGAGTGAGGTTCGACCTCCCCGCCACTGTGCGTGCCCCGACACGTACAGCGTTGGGACATAACCGATCACGTCGACTTTGCGTCTCTCGGGTATTGAAACCGCGTCAAGTGATCTCGCAACGTCATGCTTGTGCCTCATGGAGAACGTTTCAATTGGTACGGACGATCGCGCGGCGACAACACGCCGGCGATAAAGCCGCTAGAAAGAGCCAGTGCCGCCGCCATGTTGATAGTTTTGAAATCCGCAACGAGCCAAGCTTGGTAGCCACTTTACCGAATTGCGTATTGGCATTCGTGCCAATGGATTGAATTGCCGTGATGCAGATCAATACGATCAGCGCCAACATGAGGGCGTATTCAACGGCCGCAGGGCCGTCTTCTGAAGCCAGAAATCGCCCGGCAGCCTTGAGAAATCGCGAGTTTCTTGCCGCAGACATGGCTCGACTCTTGGTTCACCGGGGTCAAGCGTTGGACGCTCCAAATGCCACCATCGTAAACGGAATCTGCACGTTGTTTCGCGCCGTGGCCTCGGACGTTCGCGCCTCGTATAGTGACCGCACGGCTAAAACCTATTTGACAGGCGGCCTTTGTCAAATCGCGGTCGGAGATTGCGCACGTTGGTCGGCCGGCGTTCGGCCGCAAGGCGCATGAAAAAACCGCAAGCGCAAACGAATTTGCGCTGCGGCTCTTGTGTGAAGGCGTGGGATCCATCCCTAGCATTGCTAGTATCGGTCCGCGCGGCCGGCGAACTTGATACATCCGGGCCAAAGCAAAAAAGGCGGGCCAGCGGCACGCGCAATAAAAAAGGCCGCAAGCGCCTTGGGGATCGCTGCGGCCTCTCGGCCTTGGATCACGCATCCTGGCGCGACCTATTGCATTATGAATATCGACCTGCGACATGAAGCGCCTTGAACCAGGAACGGGTCGACGATGGTCGCCCCACGTTATGTCCTATATGGCCCAAAGTCCGCCTTGCTAAAAGCCATTGCCAAAGGAACTGTGCAAGTCGTCGCGTCTCAGCACGTACATGGCCGGGAATGCATCAAAGAGGACCAGCGCGGCGCATGAACAGAAAGGCGCGCCGCCAAATCTTCAAAAAGAAATGAATACTCCGACCCCAAACCGGGCAAGCTTGTCCCCAGGGCGCCTGACCAGCAACTTGCCCGGGTCAGGGAACGAGCAACTGAAAAACGCCCGTACGCCTGGCGTCAACCGGTCGGACTGACGACCGTTGCCTGAACAGATTGTTCTTGCGTGAAGTGCCCCACTGCAATTCCAGCCCCGATGGCGAGAATAAACGCGGCGAAAATCAGGTACCAGAATCGATCAAGAAAATTCGCTGGCATATGCTTGGCCTTTCCCCAATGGTCAGGGCAAGGAGCGAAAAGCGTGCCAATTAAGTCGCGGGCGCGACCGCTCGAAGGGGGCCACTCAAAGTTCGTGACGCCCGGCGCAGCCGAGAAATCGCTCTCCATTCCGCGGATCTCGCGGATTGCGAGCGCCTTGCTGCGTTGCCAAGATAAGCCGCAAGCGACACGGGCAACTCGACCTGGCGGTCCACGGATGGGTCGGTTCCGTCTACGTCGTCCGCCCCCGACACCAACGCTCTGGGGCAGCCAAGCTACGGCGTTTGCCCGCTCTGTGCTTCTTCATTCTTCGACCTGCCATGCATTCGCTCCGACAGGTCTGTAAACGCGACGTCGCAGTCCAATGCGAGATGTGACCGGCGCGCCGAGTTCGGAACTGCCCACGCCGAACTGATCGAATATAGTCTCGCGAAGCGAGATGATATACGATTGTTGTGGCCCGTGGACCACGGTTTAGCAGGCGGGTCCGGCCGCTGTGCCGCACCAAAATGCTGAGGTGCGTATAGCTCAAAGAGTGGGTTGATCTGAAGGGATGGATCAATGCATTTGCGAACGCGAGCTGAACGACGGGCCGCGCATCTGACCATCATCGCTTCGGTGGTCGTCATGGGCAGCGTCGCCCTGGCTAATGAGGATACCGCACTCGTGCCGTCCGGCGTGCGGCCTGCGATCAAAGGAGTCGTGATCGATTCCGCTGGTCGCGGGATCGCCGAGGCACGCGTTGACATTGCCACGGCAACACCACGCGTCGGTCGCGGCATGTTTTGCCCAAGCTGCTATCGCGATTGCGCCAAATGGACCGAGACTGATCAAGATGGCAAGTTCGAGATTACCGATCTCGATCCCACGCTAAGATTTCAGGTTCTTTTCACCGCCGTTGGCAAAGCGGCTCACGTCACCAATCATATCGATCCGCTGCTCGGCTCTCTAACGATCAAACTCAATGACGCCCCCACTAACCTGCCACCCGAGCACACAGTTCGTGGGCTGCTTGTCAACGAGCAGGGAGTTCCAATTCGCGGTGCACTTGTCGATCCCGAAGGCGCAAAGACCGCTGACAGGCGCTGGTGGGGAAGGGTCGACGGGGTGGTGGCCACCGTTAGCGATCGTGACGGACGCTTTGTGATGGCGCTCCCGGCAAGTTTTCAAGGAGTCGATCTTGAGGTCGCGGCCGACGGCTACGCAGGCGTGGCGGTCGCACTTGTCGCGCCCGGAGAGCAGGAACATCGCATTGTAGTTCCTGCTGGCGCGCGCGTTGTCGGCGTCTTGGAATACGAAGGGAAACCTGTTGCAGCGTCGCGGATTGCCGTCGTGCAGGTCAACCGCAATGCCGGCAAGCATTTCATAAAGGCCGTCGAAGCAATAACCGATGAGCGAGGACGATTCGAGTTCGACCATCTGCCCGCCGCGCAGCCCTATGTGATCTTCACGCCGGTGATGGGGAATCCGACTGACCTTGTACTTGGCACTAAGAAGTTCATGGTTCCGGCTGATGGCCAGATGCGCGATCTGGGCACGCTGACCGCCATACCTGGCCTGCGGCTGGCCGGCCGCATCGATGCGCCAGAGGGTTTATCCCTGCCTCCGCATGCGAAACTCAGCCTCCATCGTGATCCAGCCTGGGATTTGATATCGCTCGACGTAGGTCCCGATGGCCGATTCGAGACGAACGGCCTGGCGCCTGAAACGTACATCGTGCGATTGCCGTTCAAGGAGTTCGTGCTCGACACCGAGCGGCTCACTTACCAAATGACTAATGGCAACCAGGAGTTTGGAATCCGGATCACCGCGCCGATTGATGAACTTCTGATTCCGCTGCAACCGACACCGGCCAAATAGAGAGGGCTAGCCGCCCAAGGATCTCTTAGCAAAACTCGATTGAGGTGGTTATGTGCGTTGCGTCTTCCACGCCTAGAGGAATCACGCGTAGCGAGATCGCCGGCCAGGCGCATAGTTGGGCCTACCTGGCCACCGTGGCGTTTAGCTGTCTTGTCGGAATCGCGTACGCAGAACCAACAACGCAGCAGTCCGACGATGCATCGCCACTTGCTCCGCCTGTCGAACGTTCCTCCGAGCCGGTGGCCGCCGACGCACCTACAATCAGCGTTGCGGGAACAGTGCTCGATACGGATGGCAAGCCTGTGGCGTTGGCTATTGTGGCGCTTCGAGCGAAGATTGGCGGACAGTTGTACAACATAGGCGTTCCCCACAATCGCGACGTCATTGCGCGGACGCGTAGCGACGTGGCCGGCCGTTTTCGCTTCGATAGCGTGCCGATACCACCACGGCTGGCGGCCGAGGTTTTCAATCCCATCTCCCCAAGTGGCAAACGTGTCGAATTGATCGCCTGGGCCAACGGCCGCGCATTCACTTGGAGCGACGTTTCGCTTGATCATCCACTCGATGGAGTGCGTCTCGTGCTTGCGCCCGAGGCAAAGGTCACAGGAACGGTTCGCGATCAAGCCGGTAGCGGCGTCGCTGGGGTGAGGATTCGAGCCACAAATGCCACGCGTGCCAAACGCCAGTACGACGCATTCTTCAGGCAACCTGGCGACATCTGCCTGACGGGCTCGGAAATATCCTTTGACGTCGAAACCGACCTTCACGGTCACTTCGAGTTGTCAAATCTTCCGTCGGATTACCGGCTGGCCATCACAATCGCGGACGGTGGATTTGCGAAGGACTTTTTCTTCCTCGATACCTCGGCAGATGGGCACGTCGACGAGCTGCGATCCTCGAACGGACGGCAACAGATGACGCGCGTGATGCGCTCGCCCGTTGACATCACGGTCGATGCACGAAAGCCTGTCACAGTGCGCGTGACAAGCGGAGGCGTCCCCGTGCGCGGCGGCGGATTGCAGACGGTCCTATCCGACCGGAAGGTTAGTGGCCGCAATAACGTCGACGGGCAGGGCGTCGCCCGGACTTGGCTTTCTCCTCCCGCGGAGTGCATTTTCATGTACGTGGCCGATCCCTTTGACCCTGGCTTGAATGCAATAGTCACTAGGCAAATCGAGCCGGCCGACACCGCGATCGAAATCGCGCTGCCCGCGCCCCGCTGGCTGCCGGGACGCGTCGTCGATGCCGACACTGGTGCGGGCATTGCTGGGGCGTACGTCGCTTACCGAGTGGACGAGAGCGATCAGGTTCGAGGCTCGCAGGCGGTGACCGTCGACGACGGGACTTTTCGCTTACCGGTCCTGCCGGGGATGGGGAAGCTGATGTTTGCCCACGAAGTTTATGGTTACCTGGTCCCAACGGCGCGAATCGTCGCGAACGGCCGCCTGGAGGTGGCGACCATTGACATACCAGAGTCAGGGCCCATCGAGCCGGTGACGTTGAGCCTGACACGCGGATTGGTCGTGCGCGGTGTCGTGCGTGATGCGTCGGGCAATCCCGTTCCAGATGCGGCCGTGCGCGGGCGCAACGTTGGACGACCTTTTTTGGCAGCCGAGTCGACGTCCGATGCCGCAGGCCGATTTGTGCTGTCGGGATTGTCGCCGCTCGCCAAATCGATCATTACCGCCGGCACGGCACAGGGGGGAGCGAGAGCCATCATTGATGCTGATCTGAAGCACCCTGAAGACGAATCTCGCTTTGTTGACATCTCGCTTGACGTCGGCAAGCTGCCCGTAATCACCGGCCGCATCCTGCGCGACAGTCAACCACAGTCAGGCGTTCTCATTCGCCTCAGTGGCAGCCTACCGGGCCAGCAGAATATGCGAAGCCTGTACATGGAGACGCAGACCGACTCCGAAGGCCGGTATGTCGTGGGCGGCCTTGAACCGGGGGATCAGTACTCGATCGAAATCGACGCCGGCGACGGCTCGACAGCGCCAGGCTTTGTGCATCAGATGCCATACGTGCAGACCGTCGCAGCCGGCAAGAATGTACTTGAGCTACCCGACGCGAATCTTGTTACTAACGGCCAGTCGCTGCGCGGGCGCGTCCTCGATCCGCAAGGCAACCCGGTGCCCGGGATAACGGTGTCAGCTAGGCTTGCCGATTCGAAGCGGTCATTATCGCGCGTCGGTAATGCGCCACCGCCATGGGTTACAACGAACGAACGCGGCGAGTTCGAGTTGAGCCCTCTTCCGGATTTGGCAATCGAGCTGATGGCTTGTCGCGCAAACCCCAAAGGTGGCATCATTCGATTTCCTAGCATGTATTGCCCAACTCGCAATCAGGAAGATATTCGCATTCGGTTCGACCCGACTTTGGATCAAGATGTCGAGGACCTGGACAAACCGGCGATTAAGGCGCACCAGTAAAAGGCGACGTCGGGGTTTTTGGGGATGCTGGCAAAGGTTAGACGAGGAGCGCGTCCGTGTCCTAGTCCATGTTCGCAGGAGTCCAGCACGGGAGAGTTCATCCTCACAGTCGTCAGATCTGCCGGCCTATGTGGCACGGTGCGACGTTTTGCTTGCAATCCGGTTTTCCCGAAGTAATCTCACGGCTACCGCTATTGCTGGAAACGGCGAGTGGATTGGCCGCCGGGGAAACTACCGCCCCTGGCGGTTTTTTGTTGCGATGTCTCGCAAACCGGCCATCAGGATTCCCCAGGAATTGCGGCGAGGGGGTGGTATGACCGAGATGTTGTCCGCGTCCTCGCAATCCTCATGATTTTTTCTTGCCTTTCCGCACGTGCAGTTCTATGCTCGCAACGGGGGGGGGTGGCTCTACTCGGCTCGTTATTGGAGCCTCAACAAACGAGGGCAGTGTCATGCGCGCTACTCACACCGGTTTCTCCGTGACGCTCGTTGGCCTCATTGTTGTTACATCGCTTATTGCATTACATGAAGCGTCATTACCGTGTGCTTTTGGTGACGTTCCCGTGCTGCAGCAGCTGCCGCTGCAGAATGATCCTCCGGCGGGTGCACCATTTTCGGGGCACGACCAGTTCAGTACCGTAGTTCCAGCTGTTGGAGCGACGGGAGCAGAGGTACTGGATAATTTTGAGGTCTCAGTGTCGAGAAAGTTGACCTCGATCACATGGTGGGGAGCACCGCTGCAACCACAGGCGGCGGAGCCACATGAATTCTTTGTGCAGGTCTACGACAATGTGCCGGCGAACGGCAACGTTCCCAGTCACCCGGGCAATACTGTCGCCTTCGCTTCCATAGCGGCGCCAGGATTTGGCGATCCCGGAGAGCCGCTCTACACTTCGACCCAAGTTAGCGATCCCGGCAGCCCAGCGGGCCTACTCATGGAATATAGCGGGGCGCTGTCGCCCTCCTTCCAATTTCAGGCAAACACACCCTACTGGTTAACCATTTACACATCTCCTGATTTTACGCAGCCGGGCCTGACATGGGGCTGGCATACACGCGATTACACCATTCCTGATCCACTGTCGCCGGTCGACAGTCTTGTCGGCATGGTCGGCGGTCTGCCAGTGAACCAGTCCGGTTCCGGCGCAGTTTCGCAGGGATACATTGGTAACTCCAACGGTTTTCCCGTGCTCCAAGGTTCTCCTACGCCGTTAAGCTATTCGGCAGGCACTGATGGTCCCGCAGGCATCGATGCCTTCGGCATGAACATGGCCTTTGCGCTTTACAACGCGCCTGAGCCCTCATCCCTCATCCTCGGCGCGCTCGGCGCCATCGCCTTGCTGGCCTATCGCCGTCGCCGCTGAGTACAATCGCGGCATGAGCGAAGAGCAGCCCGGCCGCCGACGTTGTTTCCAATTTGGTATACGAGGCTTGCTCGTCGGAATCACTGCATTCTGCGCATTCCTGGGATGACTGGTGTGGGAGCGAGCATACGTCACCCAGCGAAAGGAAGCGATTAAGCAGTTAAGCGACGAAGGTGGCTCAGTCTGGTTGAGCATCGGCTGGAGCGTTTATATAAACGGTGAGGAAATGCCTTCCCACATTCCGATTTTGCGACAGTGGCTTGGAGACGAAGCTATTGCGGTCATAGTACTGGCGTCCGGGGCCAGCGATCAGAATGTCGCAAGTGCGTCTGGCTTATTTCCAGAAGCCCAATACTGCAACCTGCCTAATCGCGATCATCGCAAGCTCGAACTTTTTCGCAATTTTGCTTCCACCGCGCTAGCAGGAGCGCCGGCAACATCAACACACTAACCGGCCGCTACCCGTCCGTACCCGCCTGCATGCACTGATCTCCCAATACCATGCCCGAAGTACCGTCCATCCGCCGCCGTTGGTATCAGTTCGGGCTGGGGACGATGTTCGTGCTGGTGACGTTGTTCGCCGTTTGGCTGGGTTGGCAGATAAATGTCGTCCGCGAACGGCAAGCAGTCAGGGTTTTCATTGAAGAGCAGGGCGGTATTGCGAGGTCACTCCAGGACTGGCGACCAATGCGATATCCGCCTGGATATGTAGGGCCACGGCAGGGCGCGATTCCGCCCAAGATTAGTCTTCCGTTTTGGCGGCATTGGATGGGCGACGAACCGGTCGCAGAAATCCTGTGGCCTGCGGGCTCCCCAGAATCGAAGATGGAATACGCAGCGGCGGTGTTTCCAGAGGCCGCGCGCATTCTATTTATGCCTCCGGGCATAGTCCCAGCCACATATACACCGAACAAATAGCCCACCTACCATCTACCCATTACCGTCTAGCAACACACCGCTAGGGCACTCCCCGCTAGTAGCCTTCTTGGACTTGCTATTGCGCAAACCGCTAAAGTGAACGATCCGCCCAACGGAGCCGCCAAGGTCGCAAGGCTTGCGGCTCACGAAGCCTTAGCAAGTCGAGTCGTTGAAGTGGGGCGACTCCGGCGATGGCCGGCGGTCTGGCCGATAAGGCTTGGACGATCAGGGAATTGATCGCGCAGGCAGCAGAATTCATTGAGACGGCCGCGATTGGACAATGCCCACGACTGTTGCCGGCGCATAGCCGGCGCGAATGAACGACCGTTCATAAAAACAGGTGTATCCATAGGCGGTGTGCGCGATGAGATCCGTGTCGCCATCGCCGTTGTAGTCTGCCACGACAATCGGCGCTCCGGCCCCGTAGGGTGCCTGCGGGAGTGGAATAAACTCGGGCACGCCAAAGGGAATAGCGCCTTCGGCAGCGCCTCGGTTGGTGAAAACGTAGACGTGCGCGGGATCGGATCCGGCCACGATGTCCAGCCGGCCATCACCATCCCAATCGGCCGCATAGGGCACGCCTCGTGTCGGGAGCCGGCCCAGCTCGTGCGGCGGATCAAAGACGGGATGTGGATCGGAATCCGCCTGCCGAAACAAGCGGACGCTGCCAAACGTGTCGACAACGACCAGGTCAGGCCGACCATCGGTGTCGAAATCGCCGACGGTGTAGGTTGCGCGCGCGCCCTGCAATTCGTCGAACCCTTTGCGTCCTTGACCCACTTGGACCGACTTTCCGTCGGTTTGCGAAAGCCGCAGCCCCGGCGTGTCGAATTCCGGCGCACGCGCCGTACCTTGGTTTCGATGCCACCAAATCATGCCGTTGATGTCGGCGTCGAGCAGATCGATGCGCCCATCGGCATCCAAATCGAACAGGCGCTGAAACTGCCAGTCATCGCCCATACCGGAAAGATGCGAAATCTTTTGCCCCGGCTTGAGCAACGAAATCGGCGACTCGAAAACCCCGGGGCTCCCGCGGCCGGAATTCAGGTATACATTCGGTCCATTCGAGCCGTCGAGCAGTCCGTCGCCGTTCCAGTCGAGCATTTGCACCAGGGGCAACAGCGCGCTAGTCCATCGACCCGACAGCGGGTCCGCGTGGGCCTCGAATCGAGGATCCGCCTTGGTGCCAATGTTGCGATACAAATAGATTTGCTCGCCTGCGCCGACCACAAGGTCCAACAGCCCGTCTTCATTGAAATCTATGATTCGGGGACTGGCCAAGGCCGCCACGGGGAACGTGCCGCGACGCGGCAGAGGAATCTTGTGGAGGCGCGGCGCTTGTGGCGTGCCATCATTACGGAAGTAATGCAGGAAATCCTCGCTTGAGGCGAAATCGCCGCTGCCGGGGGTCATCGGCATGCAACCAGTAATCAGGTCCAAATCTCCATCAGCGTCGAGATCGGCCACGGCCGGTGCGGCGGCCCATTGCACGTCGATCGGCTTTTCATCGGCCTCCAGCGGGCCAACAAGTCGAAGCCGGGGTTCTTGCCCGCGCTCGGCGATGTTGCGGTAGAAATAGATGCGCCCTGTCACATAGCCGCCAGCCAGCAAGTCGAGATCTCCATCCTGGTCCCAATCGACCGTTTCGACCACGGGATAATAATCCCGCTTATAGATATCGGGGCCTTCCGGGACTGGTTCCACCGGCAAGGCCAAGGGCTGGCCGTCGTCGGTTGTGAGCGGACCGGCGTATTCGAAGCGCGGCTCGCGTTTGGTCCCCCGGTTGCGATACAATAACATGCGATTCCATTCAGCCCCGACGACGAGGTCCAACCGGCCGTCGCCGTCCCAGTCGACGGCCTGCGGCGCGGAACTCCAGCCGACGTCGAGCGGCTTTCCATCGCTGAACAACAATCGCGCCGAGGCAAAGCTGGGCTCGCCGCGTCGCCCGCGATTCGGATACCAAACGGCGCCGCCTCTTGCGCAGCCGACGATTAGGTCGAATAGACCGTCACCGTCGAGATCTCCAATAGCCACGCGCGAATGTATTAACCCGGTGGTTGAACTGCCGCGCGGCTCGCAGCGCTGCAGGCCATCGCCAAGAAACCCGCACGGCGGGGTTTCCCGCGGCGGCGTGCCAGAGGCCAACAGATCGAAGTACACGGCATACCAGGCGGGTCCCTGGCCGGCGCGATAGGTAAATGCCAGACGGCCTTGACGCCAATCGCCCACGCAATCGTAAAAATAACCGAACCGCGTTCGCGTGACATACGGCAGCTTGCCGTCGGTGTGGCTCACGTTCGCTTCGACTTCGGGAAACTCGTACGGGATGGCGGCATCGTACCAACGGAAGGGCAAATCCGTCGGACCGCGGCCAAACGCATTGCGCGACTGTGCCATCGGTTCGCCGGTTTGCGGATCGTGCCGGATGACTTGCAGCCCGGCCAGATCGGGCTGACGTCCCGGCGCGATCGTGCGCAACAAGTCGTCAAAGTCCAAAGCCACGTCTGCCGGCCGTTCGTCCGCGCCGCCGGAACTATCGGCCGTAGGATCGACGCGAAGAATTACACGCAGTGCGCCGCTGCCCGCCCACTTGAACGCGGGTGTCGCCAGTTCATTAGCAGGCAATCTCGCAGTGACGGCGAGGATCGCTGCGAACGCGATCGCACGCACGGTGGCGACCCGGAAGATCGGCGAAAGATCAATCAACACTGAAGATGCACCATTTAAATGCGTAGCCATTGTGAAGAATGCCGTGAGAATACGTCTGTTCCGTGACCCCCAGCTTCTTGGCCACCTGGCCAATCGATTGCCCCTTGGCAATCTCCACCTGGGCTTCACGCAGCTTGCCGATAATCTGCTCCGCAGAAACCTTCTTCCCTCGTGGCATTGCCAGACCTCCTTCGGTTGCGTCCTGGCACCAGGGATTGTCGCTCCTGACGCGGCTCGTTCAAAGGGGGCAGGTCAGGCGGCGTTCTCAACTCCCGCAGGCCCTAGGTTAAAACTGCCCGGCTAAATTCCCGCGGCCTTGCACCAAGCACGTTTTGCGCGCTTGAAGCTTAAAACGCACACGATGAGGGCTGCACTGGTGATCGCGAGGCCAACGGTCGATGGCTCCGGCACTTGCATGGCGTTTACATTGGAACCGGACAATCCGGACGATAACGAGGTATCCCAATTGCTCGCTATTAGTGAGAGGTCCAGTCCATTGACGACACCGTCGTGATTTGCGTCGCCGGGTAAGCCGACCGAGTCCGAGCCCATTTTCAACCAATTGCTTGCTACGATTGACAGATCAAGGCCATTGACGATGCCATCATGATTCACATCCCCGGGAATACCAATCAATTGGTAGATCTCGTTGCGATAGGCAGACAGATCGGCGGAATACGTGACGTTGCCAAACACTGACGTACCCCACGGCTGGCCCGTCGCCGTGCTGATGGAGAACATGACGCCTGCCAGATCCCAAACGCCGGATGCCTCTTGGTGAAATACGGCACCGCCGGAATCTCCCGGGGCCCCCTGCGCCTCGAAGGCCGTGCCATTCTGGGCGAAGGTCGTAGCAAACGACTTCTCGGAATTGGCGTTGACTCCCTCTAAAAAACCCGCCGAGCTAATGATATTGGTACCCCAACGGATTTCGCTCGTGGCAGCCCAGATCTCGCCGGCGTACGTCGATGGCGTCGACGAGGGTTCCCAGCTTGAGTCCCAGTAGGCTAACTGGGAGTTGCTGCGGTCCCGACCAGCCCCGATCATTGTCACCTGCCACCCTACAGTCGCCGCTGACGAGGAAATATTCACGGACGGCAGGTCCGGGGGGTTCGCGATCTGGTAGAGCAGCAGGTCGCTATCAGTGGTGAAACCGGCGCCGGGCGGATTTGCGAGTTGCACCGCCGAACCGGCGACCTCGTTGTACCAGACGTTGTTGAACATCGTCGATCCATCGCCAACGTGCGCTGCGGTCAACACCCAGCCGTCGCCCAGGTAAACGGCAGTACCGCTGCCACGGATTCCAACATTAGCGAAGCCCGGGTCATTCACCGGCGCGGTCGTGTTCCCGGTACCGTCCCCTGTAGAAATAATCACTGCACTGGCAATGTCGGTCATCGCGAGCAGCAATCCACAACAGGCGGCTAGATATCGCATGCGCAGTGACTTCCCTGAGAGAAGGGGGTACATACCACGAGAGCGATTAGGCATCCGCTGCGAAATCGCTATAGGCAGGCAGGCAGGACATCGATTAGGAGGAAACAAGGAACCACGATTCTCGGCAACGACAGCCGACCACCCGGTCGCGGCAGGCCGCCCGGCCAATGGGCCGCGACAGATTGCCATTCAAGGCGCCGGTAGGCGTCACGCGCAAAACGGCTGACGAATTCCTGTCAGCTCACGCGATTCGGACGTTTTACTACCCCGCCGCAGCCGCAACGCGCTCAAGACCTGGCCATAGATCGAGCGACGGCTCGATGTGGACTCTATGTAGCCAGGCGCTTGCTAAGAACGGCGTGCGAACATCAAACGCCATATCTACTCTAATTCCTTCATATAGGAACGCATCCTATAGGGGAAGTGTTCGGCCCAAAAAACGGATTTTAGGACCTGTCATGAGTCCGACGAACCCAAATTGCTTCTCCGATCGCTCACTCAGCAGTTTTCGGCGGTGGTTGCCGTAATGGGCGACGTGCAACGCTAGCGGACTGCCGAACAAGATCGACACTACGCCGGCCGAACGACCCAGGCTACTGGAGTATGGCCGGCCCGTCGGCGCGGCCATCAATCAGTTGATCACGATCGTCTTGCCAGAGGCATTTCATCGCCTGGTCTCCCGAATCCCGCAACATCGACCAGAATTAGCACGACGCCCGCCGCACCGTATAGGCCGAGCTGCCCTTGGTCGACGACTTGCTAGATGTTCGCGAAACACGTGGCATTATGAATTGATACGACCGCGTAGCTATTCGCGACCAGTATCAAGGCATCGTCCACGCGCGCCGAAGCGGCTACTGTAACTGCGTTGTTCGTGCAACCTTTCGATGTGACCGACCTGGATCCTGCTAGCATGGCTGGTGTTATAATGCCGGCTAGGTCGCGGCGTCTTGGAGAATGTATTCATGCACCGCACAATTGTTATCTTTATCAGCCTCACCGGTCTATTTGTCGTCAACATGCAACGGCCGCTCCTTGCCGATGAGCCGGAACCCTTCAAGGTGCCTGCCGGCTCCGACGCATTGGAACTGAGCAGACTTGCCGCCGAATACGAACGCTTGAGCACAATTGAGCACGAGGCACTCAAATCCTCCGGCGAGGGCCTTAATGACGGTGCAAAGCCGACCGATGAAATCCTCTCCGATGAAGAATGGCTGAGGATCGGCCGCGAAATCGACTCAAAACGGGTTGATCCCGACGCCGAGATGCTTCCGCAGTTCTTGGCTTTCGCGAAACAACATCCAAGCTCTCGCTATGCTTTCGACGCGCTGTTTCGCGTCATTTACCGGGGCGGCCCTCAGACCGGTGATGTACATGGCAAATCGTGGCAACTCAAAGAAGAGGCGCTGGACGTGGCATGGAAGTCACACGCAAACGATCCGCGATTGTTCATTCTGCTCGAACAGCTCGGCGGCAGTTTGCCTTCGCACAAAACGGAAGCATTCCTAAAACAGGTACTCGACAAAGGCCCCAACCAGGGCGCACAGGCTGCTGCGGCCTACAATCTGGCCCGCTATTACGCCGCGCTTGCTCATGCCCACAAGCGATCGCGACAGATCAAGCAGAAAGAGCATCTGCTGAACTTTGAACGTTTTTGGAGAATTGTGGTTACACC
>DASXEJ010000128.1 GCA_036490175.1 Pirellulales bacterium
CGTCTTCCACCGCGCAGAAAGGCCCATCGAAGCCGTTCCGATCCCCCGTGGATTACCCGGTGACCGATAAGTGCATCCCGCTCACGCCGCCATCTTGATGGTGGACGACGAGAAATTAAAACTATCTATTGCCGTGGTTGGCTACCCCGCATCCTGATCCGCCGCGTTCGAGCGCTCGCCAGATGACATAGGTCAGCGCGACAAGTACGCCGATCAAGGCACCGAGCGATTTCGCCGCGTCGGCACTTCGATCGCATGGCGGCCGAGGCTCCTCGATAACCGAGCCGGCAATCGCAACCAGCGGATCACAGCCGTTTTTGATCAAGATGTCCTCGTAGAAAAATCGCTTGACTTCGCCACAGTCCGCATTACTATAAAACCAAATCTAAATAACACGAACTCGCGGTTACCGGCCGAATGCCTGCCGCAACACCACCGCAGAAGGATCGGATGGATATGGCCAGACCACCCGCTAGGGAACTCACCGCGCGCGAACTTGAGATTATGCACGTCTTTTGGACCTGTGGAGAGTCAACCGTACAAGATGTCCGCGATGCGCTGGCGAACGGCGGCAGTGAACGCGCTTACACGACGGTTGCCACGTTGGTACGAATTCTGCACGACAAGAAATTCGTCGAGCAAACGAACGATCAGCGGCCGTTCCGATACCGCTCGGTCAGGTCCTATGAGAAAGTTTCGGCGTCACTGCTGCGCGACGTGCTCGACCGCGTTTTCCGGGGTTCGCGCGAACAATTGCTGGTGCGTCTGACCGAACATAAACGGCTTACCGCCAAAGAGCGGGCCGTGCTCGAACAGATTCTCAAGGAGCAACAGCAATGAACGCCCTGGGGATCACGGCAGTCTGGGCCATCGCTCAAGTAAGCGCGGTGACATTGTTCGCGATCGGTTTGTACTCAGTCGTCCGACGCCGCGGCCCTGCGGCTGGGTCGCAGGCCATCGTCGCGGCACTCGCTGTTTCGCTGCTCGTTTCAGCTTTAGCGATTTCCCCCTGGCCGCGCTGGGTGTCGCTGTCGCCTGGTAGCATCACAGTTGATTCAACGCCGCCGGTGGTTCATCCCAGCGAAGGGCTAACTCCCGGCGAAATGGCACCGAGCACTTCGCACACGGCGGCCCAGGACGCGACCCGAATAATGGCTGACGGCGTTCATGGGGCTACGGGAGCAGCAACTTTTTGGGAAACATTGTTGCATGGGTTCGCCCAGAACCTGACTGCCACTGGCAAAAAGTCCTCTTGGAGTTGGCCGGCCATCGTTATCGCCGCGCTAGCGTTTGCCGCAGCACTGGGCATTTCGCGACTGTTGGTCGGCCTCTGGGCTGTGCGGAAGATGCTCGGTGCGAATGTGCCCGTTGCGGACGAGGCTTTAGGTCGCGAGATCGCGCGATTGCGACACGACCTAGGCTGTTCGCGTCCAATCGAAGTCCGTGCGTCATTACAACTTGCCAGCCCCGTCACCATCGGCTGGCGGCGGCCCCTGGTGATCTTACCCGACGACTGGGCGAGCTGGAGCGAATCCGAATTGCGCATCGCCCTGGCGCATGAGATTGCCCACGTAGCTCGCGGCGACTATGCCGCGGGGCTATTCGCTCAGTTTTGCGTGGCTGCTCACTATTACCACCCCTTAGTCCACTGGTTGGCGCGTCGGTTGCGATTGGAACAAGAGCTGTCCGCCGATGCCACGGCGGCGGCCGTAACCGGCTCACGGATCGAGTATTTGACGACTTTGGCGCGGCTGGCGCTGCG
This sequence comes from Pirellulales bacterium, assembly GCA_036490175.1. Lineage (NCBI taxonomy): Bacteria > Pseudomonadati > Planctomycetota > Planctomycetia > Pirellulales > Pirellulales bacterium. The sequence goes on from DASXEJ010000128.1 coordinate 1,763, forward strand.
CTGCGATAACCGCCCCATCCCTTGGGCAGCACGTCCTTTCTTGCCAGCCAGCGGCACTCTTTTAAGGAGAATCGACTTGCTCCGCGACCCGCGGCAATTGCTGACACGTCCGGTGACAGGCTGGTTGCGCGCAACAATCGTCGGGACTTTGTTAGTCGTTGGACTGCTGGTGGCTGGAGTGCGTGGGCCGGGCGATCGTGCCGTCGCTGCTCCACCCGCCGCGCCACCAAGGGTCGAGGTGAAAGAGGAAATGGTCCAAGACAAAGCACGTAGCATCGTCGGGGAGCATGCGATCACCATCGCTGGCCGGGCGACAGACGTTGATGGTGATCCGGTGGCCGGCGCCACGATTCATCTCGTGTCGTTCAGCATCGGCGTCGGGCCTGGAAGTCTCGGCATTGTCAAGACGGATGCCCTCGGCAGGTATGAATTCCGCGACGCGAAACTTCCGCTAGGTGGTGGCGAACCTCCGCAAGGGGTGTTTCAAGTCTATGCCAACGCGCCGGGGCATGGGCTTGCTTGGCAGGGGGAACGGTATTTCCGTCCCGTGAATCGCCCCCAAGCCAACGACAAGGATCGGCCGTCTCATCAAGACGCCACCGTTTACGCGGACGACAAGCTCTTCGCTGACCTCAGCTTTGGTGCCGAGGCCACCATGCGCGGGCGGCTGGTCGATGAGTCAGACAAACCCATCCATGGCGCGAAAGTCCATGTTCTCCAATGCCGCAGGCTGACTGACGATGACAAGCCTGCGATGAGACGTGACCGTTACCTTGTTGCTCTCGTCGATGGGCCGTCCGCGATGACTGACTCTGATGGCCGCTTTGTCATGCCGGGGCTAACGAAGGAAACGGCGGCGACCATCACGTTATCGCATCCAGATTTTGCCGAGCACATTTACTCGGTCGCGCTGACCGACAAATCGAACGTCAAGGGCGACGACGGCCGCCCGATGATCGTGGGGGACGTGAATCTTCGGTTGGATCGTGGCCGCAAGCTGAGCCTACAATTGCTATACGGCGATACGGCCACGCCAGCGTCGGGCGTGTCCGTCACGGCGTCGCGCCAAGAAAAGGAATACGTTTCTGCATCCGGGAAAACCGACGATCATGGAGCCGTCAGCCTTATCCTGCCGTCGGGAAAATACGAGCTGACGATCAAACCCGACCGAGCCACGCCGGCCGGGTATCTCGAAACGAAGTTGCCCTTGGCGGTTTCCGACGCACCACAAGAGCAGTCAAGCGTGTTGCGCATGCCGGCAGGCTGTACACTTGAGATCGAAGTCGTTGATGCCGACAGCGGGCAGGGGATTCCAAACATCTTCATCAGGGAGGTCGCGAAACAAGATCCAAAAGGATTCGCGCAAGTGTTGATTGCCGGTGAGACGGACGCCGCGGGGAAGTTCCGCAAGCTTGTACCCGCCGGCAAGCATCGCTACGTCCCAGGGGTACCGCCGCAATACAACGTCGTAGTCGGGTCAGACCCGGACCTTCCGATTGATCTGCCCGGCGGTAAGACGGTGTCACTACGATTCAAGCTTCGTAAGCAGGGGGCGGAGAATAAATAACCACATTGCGACTGATCAAGTTAGCAAATGATTTTGCTGACGTGAATGTCGCCGTCACGGCGGTTGCTCGACCTACCTCTTGCTGTGGCAATCCCTATTACGGCATTCGCCAGCTTTGGCATATTGATGAATGGCCATGTCGCTGGATCGGTGATTCTTGGCGCATCATTGCTGCTGCGAACACTCGGACGGGATGGCCGCAAATGGTAAACGAAAGCGCCAAGGAGGCTCAAAATGTCTATGCCTACCGCCCCTAAGACCCGCCGACGCTGGTTCCAATTCATCCTTGCTTCGCTGTTTGTCCTGACGACGCTCGTAGCCATTTGGTTGGCCTGGGAGACTGCCTTCATCCGCGAACGAAAGGCGTGGATCGCACACAACCCAGCGATGCTCGAACAAGACCCGTCAAGTGCTCCCGTAGCCGCCCGCATCCCTTGGTGGCGAAAACTACTCGGCGACGAGGCGGTTCCGTCAATCGCTGAACCAGTCGATTGGTCAGATGAGGATTGTTCTGTAGTAGCGAG
>DASXEJ010000129.1 GCA_036490175.1 Pirellulales bacterium
GTCACTCTGCGCCAGTGCCACGAGCGCCCCATAAACGATTCCCGCCACCGACAACGCCAGCAGCCAGGGCATGCAAGCGATCGCGGCATCTGGAAGCATGGGCAGGCTGAAGCGGACGAACCCATAGGCGCCCACCTTGAGCAGAATGCCGGCCAACAGCACGCTTCCCGCGGTGGGTGCTTGCGTATGGGCAAGCGGCAGCCAGGTGTGTAGCGGAAACAGCGGCACCTTGATGGCAAAGCCGGCAAACAGCGCCAAGAAAATCCACCACTGCAAATCGGGACGGATCGGATGACTGGCCAACGCTTCGGATACGCCCGCAAACGAAAAATCGAGAACGCCAGCGGCGCCGTGATAGAAATTCCAGAGCACGATCGACAATAGCCCTAAGAACGTCAACACGCTGCCGGCGAATGTGAACAAGAAAAACTTGACGGCGGCATAGCGCCGTTCTTCGTGGCCCCACATGCCGATCAGGAAAAACAGCGGGATCAGCGTGAACTCGAAGAAGACATAAAACATGATCAAGTCACGGGCGACGAACACGCCCAACATGCCGGTCTCCAGCAGCAGCAAAAGCGCGTAGAAGGTCGGGGCGCGATCCTCGATCGCTTCCCAACTCACTAGCACGCAGGTCAGAGTCAGTAGAGCGCTAAGGCCGAACAGCCACACGCTCAGCCCATCGAGCGCCAGTGCGAAACGAACTTCCACACCGTAAGAATCGATCCACGGGCGGTCGAAAGCGACGAGCGACTCGGCACCAAGGTCCGAGACGAAAGCGTTGAGCAGCCAGGCGGCCGCCGCCAGCGTGACCAGGCTCGTGAGGAGCGCAATCCAGCGCGCGGCGTTGCGCGAGGCATCAAATACCCAAATCAGGGCGATGCCTACGAGCGGGAGCAAAACAGTGGTAAGAAGTCCGTTCACTCGATCCTCATCCCATCGGCCAGATAAACAACGTGCCGATCAATACCAACGTCCCGAGCACCATCACCAGCGCGTAAAACTGCACCATGCCCGACTGGAGCGATCGCAAGATCGCGCCAAACACCACGGGCACGTGCCCCATGAAGTTCACGAGTCCGTCGATCACGAATCGATCGAACCAATAGGTGGCCGCGGCCAGCAAACGGAGCGGCCAGACGATCAGCACCTCGTAGATGGCGTCAATGTAGAATTTGCCCGACGAAAGCTGGTACAGCCGCAGCCCAGCCGGGGAGCTCATCCAGCGTGTGAGTTGCTCGATCTGCTTGCGATCACCTAGATAGAAATACGCGGCCAGTCCCACGCCCGAGATCGCCACCAATGTGCTGAAGGCCGCAAGTCCCAAATGACCGTGTCCGCCGCCATGCTCGGCCGTGGCCTGAATTCCCTCATAGGCCAGCGATGGCGTGTGCCCGAGAAAATGGACGAACGTGTGCCCCCATTCAAACACCGCGCCAACGGCCAGCGCGCAGAGGGCCAGGACCATCAACGGTATGGTCATCACCGACGGAGACTCGTGCGCATGATGACCGGCCTCGGGCGGAACGCGCTGGCGTCCGTAGAACGTCAGGAACAGACCGCGGAAGGTGTAGAACGCTGTTAGAAACGCAGTGAAGAGCGAGGCCCAAAACAGCACGGTGTACAGATTCACTCCGACCCCCGCATGGCTGCGGTCGCCGATGGCGCCGATAACGGCATCCTTGCTCCAAAAGCCCGCGAAAGGGAAGACGCCCGAAAGCGCCAGGGCCCCGAACCAGAATGTCCAGAACGTGGTGGGCAAAAGGAAGCGCAGCCCCCCAATGCGACGCATGTCGATCACGCCCCCCATGGCGTGCATGACGCTGCCGGCCGCCAGGAACAACAAGGCCTTGAAGAAGGCATGAGTAAACAAATGAAACATGCCGGCCGAGATGCCAGCCAAGGTGCCGGCGCCCAGCCCAAGGAACATGTAGCCCAACTGGCTGATCGTGGAGTAGGCGAGCACACGTTTCAGATCTGTTTGGGTGACGGCAATCAGCGCGGCCAATAGCGCGGTGAACCCGCCGATGGCAGCCACGACTTCCTGCGATTCGGGAGCCGCGACGAACAACGGCGTACAACGGGCCACCATATAGACGCCGGCCGTGACCATCGTGGCAGCGTGAATCAAGGCACTGACCGGAGTAGGACCTTCCATCGCATCGGGTAACCACACGTGCAGCGGGAACTGGGCGCTCTTGCCGCACGCACCCGTTAACAAGCACAGACAGATCGCCAATCCCAACGTGCCACCCACGTACAATTCGGGACTTGCCAGGCGTGTCTGGCCAAGTATGCCAGCCACGGCTGCGGTTCCCTCGGCCGCGGCGGTATCGTGAAAGTTCAACGTCCCATAGGTGACCCACAACAGGAACAGGCCAATGGCAAAGCCAAAGTCCCCCACGCGATTGAGCAGGAAGGCCTTTTTGCCGGCGGCCACGGCGGCCGGCTTTTCGTACCAGAAACCGACCAGCAAGTAGCTACAAACGCCGACCGCTTCCCAGAAGACGTACAGCATCACAAAGTTGCTGACCGAGACCAGCATGGTCATCGAAAAGACGAACAGCGACACGTAGGTGAAGAATCGCCAATAACCGCGATCGTCGTGCATGTAACCGACGGCGTACAGTGCCACCAACGACGACACGAACGTAACCATGCACAACATGATCGCCGTTAGCGGATCGGCACGCAGCGACACGTCGACAACAAAATCGAAATCACGCCCCGAGACGTCGCTAGGGGCCGGCTGACCATCAACGTCGACTGTGGGATGCTGGTATTCGTCCCCCAGCCTGGCCCATGTCCATAACGTGTGTACGACTTCCACACCGACCGAGCCCGGCTGTGCCGGAGCCGCTGCGGCGTCTGTGACCGCCGCACTACCATGCGAGGCATCGGCGGCATGGGCCACTTCGGCCACGCGGGCCCGCACCTCGAACAACAGAAACAAACTGAGCACGAACGACGCCACGAAGGCGAAGATTGTGGGCAGATGGCTGCGCTCGCGCAATAGCGACCGCCCGAACAGAGCCGTGATCAGCGTTGATGCCAACGGCATAGCCGGGATCAGCACCATCAGCGTCTTGATGTTGTCGCCTTCAAACATGATCGCCTTTAAACATGGCTGCGGTGTACCATTTCATCCGTTGGCGCGGTCGGCTCGATGCCCGACGGAGTGAGCACCGGCCAATGCTGTTCTTCAACCTCGGCCTCGGGAAGCTGCTCGTCGACGAAGGCTTGTTGGCTCGACTCGCGCAGGTTCTGCCAGGCCGCGATATCCAAACGGCCGCTAGCATGAAATAGCATCAATACCAGGACCAGCGCAATGGCCGCCTCGCACGCGGCTACAGTAAGAATAAAGATGACGAGGATCTGCCCGCCCCAATCGTTGTGAAAGCGGCTCCAGGCGACCAGGCTAACCGAGACGCCTTGTAGCATCATTTCGACTGCCAGGAACATGACGATCATGTTGCGACGGGTGAGAAAGCCCACCAGCCCGATCGAAAACAGCATCGCGCCAACGACGAGATAGCTCTGCAACAGCTCCAACTCACCCATGGCGCACCGTTCCTGTCGCCGCAGGGGCCGGTTTGCTTTGAATGGCGATAGCCACGGCGCCCACCATAGCGGCCAGCAACATAGTGCCAGCCACTTCGACAGCCACCAGATGGCGGCTGAACAGCTGCGCGCCGAGGTGATCCATATGATGCTCGGAGAGTACCTCTTGTTGCCGCGTCGGCACATCGAGGCCCGTCACCTGGTCGACAACCCCGGCCAAGGTTTTGGTTTCAAACGTCTGGCTTGCTTCGTCCCCGCCCATGGCCACGACATGCGTCGAAAACGCGTCGGTAATGACCATCGTCAGGATACCAATCATCACCGCCCCCACGCTGGCCGATACCAGCGCTTCCCAACTGACGCGATCGTAGTAGGCATGTCCCTCGGGCTGGGCCAGCATCAAGACAAACAAAAACGTGACCAGAATGGCGCCGGCGTAGACCACGATCGTGGCCACGCCCAAAAACTGCGCCCCTTGGAACAGAAACAATCCGGCCGTTCCCAGGAGTGTCATCGCGAACCAAATGGCACAGTAGACCGGGCTGCGGAACGTGACGGCACACGCTGCCGAGACCACGGTAATCGTGGCCAGTACCCAAAAAACGATTTCGACCGACATATTCTGATGGTCGAAACCCGGTAGGCGCGAGGCGAACAGCCCCAAGCTGACCAGTGCCAGTACCGCACCAATGAGACGCCCTCTCTGCTCGCCACGCGGCAGCAGCAGATACAAGCCCGCGGCGGCCGAGGCCGTAGCGAACAAAATCACGATTTGCGTGGGGCTCACAGGGTGCCTCCCACGGCGGCCGACTGCATCGGCTCGGCATCCTTGGTTTGGTCGAACACGCTGAGCAACTTTTCCTTGTCGAAGATCATTTCCTCGCGGCTGCGTCCCGTCAGATCGAACAGACTCGTCAGTTCGATCGCGTCCACCGGGCAGGCCTCTTCGCACATGCCGCAGTAGATGCAGCGCAGTTCGTCGATGGTAAAGCTTTGCGGATATTTTTCACGGTCGGGCCAAGGACTCTCCGCGGCCACGATATCTATGCAGTGGGCCGGACAGGCTGTCGCGCAGAGGAAGCAGGCCACGCATTTCACGCGGCCGGCCTCGTCTTTGTTCAGACGATGCACGCCGCGGTAGATGAGCGGATTGCGGATGGTGGGACGAACTTCTGGGAAGTCGACCGTGATCTTCGGCGAAAACAAATGTCTGGTCGTGGTCGTCAAGCCTTGCAGGAACAGCGGCAAGTACATCTTGCCCGCCAGCCCGAGCTGCGGCTCTTCGATCCACTTCACGGCGGGGTCGTTGGCTTTCATGGCGTGCTCTCCTGGGCGGAGGACGGGAGCGAGTTTCTCATAGTCTGTCCGCCGCCTCCAAACGTGGCCGATTGTCGGTCGACAACGGCGCGACGATACCCGCCACAAGCCAGGTGGCGATCGCAATGGCCCACAAACTGGCGTACAAGGCCGCATGGCTGCCGCCCAATAGGGCCAGGATCTGGCTGTGATATTCGACCAACACCGCCACGATCACCAGATTGACCATCCCCAGGGGGAGCATCACCTTCCAGGCCAGCGACATCAATTGATCGAAGCGGAATCGGGGCCAGCTCCAGCGAACCAGCATGAAAAACACGATCACGCCCATTACCTTGATCGTGAGCACGATGACCCGCAGCAACGCCGTGACCCAGGTAATGCCTTCGTCCGTGCTGCCGGTCAGACCCCATAGGTGCCAGCCGCCGAAGAACAAAATCGTGATCAAGAAGGCCGCCGTGACCATGTGCAGGAATTCGGCGATGAGATATAGGAGCAGCCGTAAACCGGAATACTCGGTGTGATAGCCGCCGATAAGTTCCTGCTCGGCCTCGGGCAGATCGAAAGGTAGCCGTGCACTTTCCGCGAACGAGGCGATAAGGAACACTAGAAAGCCCAGCGGCTGCACCAGGATGTTCCAGGTGCCGGTTGTGGCTTGCTCGCGAATGATGTCGTCCAACCGCAACGAACCTGTGGCCAGTACGACTCCCAGAATTCCCAAGCCCAGCGGCAACTCATAAGCGATCAGTTGGGCGCTCGAACGCAATCCGCCCAAGAAGCTGTACTTATTGTTGCTGGCCCAGCCCCCCAGGATCACTCCATAGACGGCGATGCTGCCCATCGCGAAGACAAAGATCATGCCCACGTCGATCTGCGGTGCCAGGGTCAATTGCACGTTGACCGGTTCGCCCCCGATGTTGAACGTCGGCAAAGCACTGCCGAACGGAATGACCGCAAAGGGGAGAATGGCCGCCACGAGAATTGAAATCGGCGCCAGCGTGTAGAGGAACTTATCGACGTGCGCCGGCGTGTATTCCTCTTTGAAAATGAACTTCAAACCGTCAGCCAGAGGCTGCCCCAGGCCGAACATCTTGATCTTGGTGAGCGGGATGCCGACGCGATTCGGCCCGCGACGGTCCTGCACCCAGGCCGCGATCCAGCGCTCTAAGAGCACCAGGTACGCTGCCGCGGTCAGCAGCGTAAACAAGATCACTACGATCTTGATAATCGTGATGGTGAGATCGATCGAGGGCATGGGTAAGTGGTCGGTTGTCGGTAGAAGTTAAACGGCAATCAGGCGAATGCGGAATGATAAATGATGTCTGGTGAATCAGCTAGCGCACGCAACAGAGATCTCCTCCGAGCCGAGCCCATTCGCATTCATCATTTCTTATTTCTCTTATTTCGCGGTCGCTAGTTGATTCAGTTTCAGGTCGACGCCGGTGTCGGGCACTTCGTCGGCAGCCACGGCGAAGTACGGAATCTCGGCCGCAATTTCATCCAGCACGCGGCGCGAGTTGTACAGCCCGGTGCGTTCCAGCAGCCGCCAGTACAACGGGCCTTCGGCCCAGGCGCCGGTGGGCGGGCGCACCGCCCACTCGACCCGCTGCAAGCGGTCGGCATGATTGACGTACGAACCGTCCCGCTCGGCAAAGGAACCGCCGGGAATCTGATACGTGGCTTTCTCCCACAAGGGCGTCACGAACATGTCTTGCACGACCAGCAGATCAAGATCGGCGAATCGCTCGGACGTCGCCGCGTCGATCCAGCCGGTGGGATAACCACCCGTGACCCAAGCACCGCGGATCGCGCCTTTGTCCAACTCGGCCAGCAAGGCATCGAAGGACAAGTGCCCGCCGAAATGCTTGACGACTTCCTCGACGCCCCGGCGGTTCGGTGCCTTTTCGGCGCGAATGGTAAAGCCGTTCTTGAACGTTTCGTCCTCGCCGACGACCGGCACGCTGCCGATCGACAAAACCGCGCTCGCATCCCGTCCGCGAATGTATTTGGCCAGTAGATAGGCTTCTTCGACTGTCAAATGGGGCGAAAGCACGGCGGCCAAGCGTCCCACACCCGACAAGCGACCGGCGAGGTCTGCGGCCAGCGTGGCCCACTCAACGTTGGCGTGCACCCCGTGCTCGAGCTTACGGAGGCCGACTTGCCGCGCTTCGCTGTGCACATGGTGAAAACCATACCGCCCGTCATCGCACATCCACCATTTGTTGACGTGCGGATTCTCGCGCGGCTTAAGACGCCACACGCGGTCTTGATTCTCTTCCACCGTGATCGAACAGCCCGTCGAGCAGCCCGTGCAGACGCCGGAATGCTGTTTGAGGAACCAGACCCGCTGCTGGTAGAGAAAATCCTTGTCGCCGAGCGCGCCGACGGGGCACAGATCGACGACATTGCCCGATAGTTTGTTCTCCAGCGGAAAACCGGGCAGCACGTCGATTTCCTCATGGCTGCCACGATTGATGACCAATAGTTCGCTGGTCCCGCTGATCTCGCGGCAGAAGCGCACGCAGCAGGTACACATCACGCAGCGGTCGACGAACAACGTGACCGTGTCTCCCATATCGCGGCGGCGGCTGGTGAACGGGCGGACGTCGGCCCGGCGTTCGTTCTGTCCATGGGCGAAATGATAGTCCTGCAACCGGCACTCGCCCGCCTTGTCGCAAATGGGGCAATCAATCGGGTGATCGATCAGCAAATCCTCTTCGACCATCGCACGGGCTTTGCGAACGGTCTCGCTATCGGTGACGAAGACGGTGCCGTCTTTGGCTGGTGTCTGACAGGCGGGCACGAGCTTGGGCATCATCGCGATGTCGCCCGTGTCCTTGTTCTTGGTCCCCGACTCGACCAGGCACATGCGGCAGCTAGCCACCACGGTTAGCCCGGCGTGCCAGCAGTAATGCGGGATTTCGACGCCGGCGCGTTCGGCAGCCTGAATGCCATTAAGGCGTTCCTGGTCGCCAACTTCGACCGCGCGGCCATCGATGAGGACAATACCCATAGAGAATGATGAATGCTAAGTGATGAATGTTGAATGCGGAGATTCGGTAATAGAGCAAAGGGTTGCGAACATCTCGCCTTCGATTGATCGTTGCAGTGCGTGGCTATTGCGTAGTAGAACCTGTCGCTTCACTTCTTTTGTTCAGTGCGCCGCGACGACAGGCAATGCCTTCACCGCCTTTGTCACCGCGTAACCTTTCGGGTTCGTGCGTTTGATGTAATCTTCGAATTCGTTGCGAAATTTGCGGATGGCGTTTTTGATCGGCCACGCAGCGCCGTCGGCAAGACCGCAAATTGTGGTGCCTGGGATGATGCCGATCGAATCGCCGATTTCCAGTAGCAGGTCTAAATCCTTCAACCGCCCCTGGCCTGCCTTGATGCGCTCAAGCATCTCCAAGGCCCAGCGGGTCCCTTCGCGACAGGGCGTACACTGGCCACAACTTTCGTGCTGGAAGAACCGGCAGCTGTTGTGCAGGAAGTCAACGATGCTCACCGTCTCGTCGAGCACGACCACGGCCGCGGTTCCCAATCCCAAGCAACCAACCTTGCCCGGCCCGGCAAAATCGAGCGGTGTGTCGAATTCCTTTTCGGTCAGCAGGCCCATGCTGATGCCGCCTGGTATGGCGGCTTTGCCTTTGCGCCCCTTCCAGACACCACCGCCGTACTCGTCGATCAGTTGGCGGCAGGTAATACCGAGCGGCGCTTCGTAGCAGCCGGGCTTGTTCACGTGACCGCTGAGGCAATACAGCTTCGGGCCGTAGCTGCCCGGATCGCGCGGATTCTTCGGATCGGCCGGCACACCGATCGATTTGAACCAATCGGCGCCGCGCCTGGCGATATGCACGACGCAGGCCACGGTCTCGATGTTGTTGACGACCGTTGGCTTGTGAAAGACTCCCTCGACCGCCGGAAACGGCGGCTTGATCCGCGGCCAGGCCCGCTTGCCTTCCAGGCTTTCGATCAGACCCGTTTCCTCTCCGCAGATATACGCCGCAGCGCCACGGTGCAGATAGATGTCGAGCGAGAAATCGCTGCCCAGGATGTTTTTACCCAAATAACCGGCGGCATAGCACTCGTCGAGGGCTGCCTGTAGACGCTCTAACGATAACGGGTATTCGTAGCGCAGATAGATGTAAGCCGTCTGCGCGCGGGTCGCAAAACAGCTGAGGATCACACCTTCAATAACCTGGTGAGGATCCTCTTCCATCAGGATCCGATTATTAAATGTGCCGGGCTCGCTCTCGTCGGCGTTGATGCACATGTAGATCGGGCCGGGATGGTCCTTCGGCAAGAAAGTCCATTTTAAGCCGGTGGGAAAACCGGCCCCGCCGCGACCGCGCAGATTGCTCGACTTCACCAGTTCGATCAAGGCCGGCGGCTGCATCTCGGCCAGTACCTTCTTGAGCGCGCTGTAGCCACCGGTCGACTCGTAGACAGCCCGCGTGTGGCTGTTCTGCGTAGCGATGTTGGCAAGCAAAATGGGCTCGAACTGCGGCACGTAGTGTTCCTTGGTTTTGCTCGTTGGTTGGCGCCATTGCGCCCGACGAGTTCCCGATTATTCCCTAGTCGACTTGAACGGCTCTTGTCATTCGAACGTCTGCAAAATCTGGTCGGCCCTTTCCGGTGTCAGGTCCTTGTAGAGCGTCTTGCCTGCCAACATGCAGGGGGCAAAATCGCACGCTCCCAGACACTCGCCGAATTCCAAAGTTACGCGCCCGTCGGATGTTGTCTCGCCGGGCTTAACGCCTAACGTATGACACATATGGTCGAGCACCTGCTCGCCACCGCGCAAGGCGCAGCTAATCGACCGGCAGACCCAGGCCCGGGTCCGTCCGTGCGGCGCGTCCTGCTTGAAGAATCCGTAGAAGCTGAGCGTATCTTGCACTTCGGCCGGCGCCAGACCCAGCAGCCGGGCGATCTCGACGACGGCCGGGATCGGCACGTAACGCAACCGCTCGTTGACGATGTGCAACGCGGGCAACGTCACGGCCTGCCGCGTGGGATAACGCGGAAAGAGGGCCTTGATCGCCTCGACCATCTCGTCAGTCAGTATGCGTTCTGGCGTCGCCATCGATCCTTTTGCACTTTCCCTTATTGCGATGATCTTTTTCTTGGTACAATTTAGTTTTTCATGTTGCGCTGATCGCGCTTCTTGCACTTACCGTCGACGCAACTCCCAAATCCCCTCACTATCAGGGAGGGGTAATGGGAGGGTCTTCGCCTTCAGCAAGAATCGACTCCAACGTTGCGGAACATCTCACCTCTCACCCTGCTCCCCATAGGGGAGAGGAGTTTGAATTTCCTACACGTTACCTACTAGCTCCGGTGTCTCGTTGTCTACCGACTTCCTCGCGCACTACCGGTCCAATTCCGCGGCGATGATGTTCAGGCTTCCCAACACGGCCACCACGTCGGAGAGCGTATGCCCGCGGATTAAATGCGGGAACGCCGCGAAATGGATGTACGATGGCGGCCGGCAGCGAGCGCGCCAGGCCACTTCGCTGCCATCGCCGACGACGTAGAATCCGAGCTCGCCATTCGGGCTTTCGGTGGCGGCGTAACTTTCCTCCGACGGGACTTCGAACCCTCGGTTGCTCATCGTCAACTCGAAGTGCGAGATGCAGCCCTCGATCGTGGAATACACATCTTGCTTCGACGGGATCGCGGTCCGCTCGCCGATATCGACATTCACCGGACCCGACGGCAAATTCTCAATGGCCTGGGCCACGATCTTCAGGCTCTCACGCATCTCGGCCATGCGCACCAGGTAGCGGGCATAGCAATCGCCTGCCGAGGCACAGCAGATCTGAAAATCGAAATCCTTGTAAGCCAGGTAGGGCTCGTCTTTGCGCAGGTCGCGCGTTACGCCGCTGCCGCGGGCCACCGGGCCGGTGCAACTGCGATTCGTGGCTTCTTCCTTCGTCAGCACGCCAACGCCCTTGGTGCGGTCTATGAAAATGCGGTTGCGATTCAGCAGCCGGTCCATGTCTTCGAGCGTCTTGGGAAACGTGCGCACGAACTTCCGCACCAGCTCGACGAACAGCGGGTTGGCGTCGTGCATGACGCCGCCTACGCGCGTGTAACTATTGGTAAAGCGTGCCCCGCAAAGCGATTCGAAAATGTCGTACAAGTCCTCGCGGCGGTTGAAGGCGTAGAGGAAGTATGTGAACGCGCCAACGTCCAGGCCCACAGCGCCGTTGCACAACAGGTGGTCACTGATGCGGGACAACTCGGCCAGAATCGTGCGGATGTATTGGCAGCGTTTGGGAATCTCGAGCCCCAACAATCGCTCGACGGCACCGTGCCAGGCCACGTTGTTGGCCATTGGCGAGATGTAGTTCATCCGGTCCGTGACCGTGACGTACTGGTTGTAGTTCAGGTGCTCGCCGATCTTTTCAAAGCCCGAGTGTAGGTAACCGATGTCTGGCACAGCGTCGACGACGCGTTCGCCGTCGAGTTTGAGCACAATCCGCAACGTGGTATGCGTGGCCGGATGCTGCGGACCGAAATTGAGCGTCCAGATGTAATCCTGGGCTTCGTCGCGAGCCGGCTCGGCGGTAAGTGTGGCGGGTTCCAGCGGCATATCAGCTCCGAGCGCGCGTGAGGACCGGGAAATTGTGCCGTTCGCCACGTCCCTGCAGCGGGTAGTCCTTACGCAGCGGATAGGCCTCGAACTCATCGGGCAGCAGAATGCGCCGTAGATCTGGGTGACCGCTGAAGGTGATACCGAACATGTCGTAGACTTCGCGCTCGAACCAGTTGGCGCCTTCCCATAACGGCACGGCCGAGGGGACGGTCAAATCGGGCTCGTTGACAAAGACGCGCACCGTAAGGCGCTCGTTGGTCGTGGTCGAAGCCAGCAGATACACAAGGCCGAAGCGATCAGTGGCGCCGCGATAGTTCAAATAGTCGACACAGGTAACGTCGACCAATAGATCGAACCCGCCGGATTTCTTTAACCACGCCAGCACACCCGACATCGATTCCTTCGGGACCACGATACGCGACTGGCCGCGGAATTCGCTGTGCGGCAGCGGGCCAAATGCGGCAGTCAACTTGTCGAGTGTGTCGGCCTGGATCATGCGGAGTGGCGCGGGTTGGGCCGCGCGGTCATTTGTCTACCGGTGGGTCGAATGTGGAAGACTCGGCAGCACGGGCAATTCGATCAAAGCGCGCTTCTTGTATTGTCGCGACGGCAACAGGAATTCATCCCCCGTGATCGTGCCTTCGGCCTGAATCTTGTCCTGCAGGTCGATGATCGCCTGGATCAATTGCTCAGGTCGCGGAGGACAACCGGGCACATACATGTCGACGGGAATAAAGCGGTCGATTCCTTGCACCACGGAATACGTGTCGAACACGCCGCCGGTCGAAGCACAGGCGCCCATCGAGATACACCACTTCGGCTCGTGCATCTGCTGCCAAATGCGTTGCAAGACCGGCAGCATCTTCATCACCACGCGACCGGCTACGATCATCAGATCGCACTGGCGCGGGCTGAAACGAAAGACCTCGGCACCGAAACGCGCCAGGTCGTGGCGACTGGCGCCAGTTGCCATGAGCTCAATACCACAGCAGGCCGTGGCAAATGGCATGGGCCACAAGCTGTTCTTGCGACACCAACTGGCCAACTCGTCGAGCTTGCTGACCACCACGTTTTCGGGAAGCTCTATCGCCATCGGAATACGCCCTTTCGCCACGCGTAAACGAGCCCCATGCCCAACAGCGCGATGAAAACCATTATCTCGGCGAACACCATGCCGCGGCTCTCGACCAGGTGCATTGCGACAGCCCGATCTATACCGCGCGCCGGCTCTCCTTCGGCAGCGTGCTTGGCGGCTGCGGCCCAGGGATAGAGAAACAGCAGTTCCACGTCGAATACCAGGAAAGCAATGGCCACGAGATAGAAGCGGACGTCGAAACGACGTCGGGCGTCGTGGATCGGATCCATGCCGCTCTCGTAGGGCATGCGTTTGACGGCCCCGTCTTTGTGCGGCCCGATGAGCCGTCCGGCAGTGACCAGACCGACCGACAGCAGGGTCGCCGCCAGCACCATCAGGAACAGCGGAAGCATGACGTTATGCATAGTCCGAACCGCGGTCTGACCAACGATTTAACGATCTTGGTTTGTACTTTGTGAATCGTTTCACAAAGGTAAACCAAAGAAAAGCCCGGCTGGTTGGCCGAGCATGCACCGGCATGGTATCGAGTCCGCTGCGGGGGGTCAAGCCGCGGACCACCGCCGGTCGTCGCACGTCCTTCGCGAAGAACGCACCGTAGGTTGCTCTACGCGCATCTGCGGGGGCCGGCGGAGTACATTCTGACTAACAACGTGTCCACGCGAGCGCGGACAGAGAACCTTATGATTGATCCGAGTTAAGCCAATGGCTCGCCAGGCAACATGTGACGAATCTCGTCGCGTAACCGCGCGGCCTCTTCAAAACGTTCGTCGCGCACGGCTTCGGCCAGTTGCCGACGCAAGGTCGTCACAGGATCAGCGTCGGGCGCGGGGAGCACGTTGGGATTCTTCGCGGCCAGTTCGTCGCGCCAGCGGACGAGTTGCGTCAGCTCCGCACACTCTTCGGCCCGTTCAGTCTGGCCATACTCGTCCAGAAATTGGCGAATGTCGCGGATTCCCGCTTCGATCGCGGTGACGGCCGTGGGAAAATCGCCTAGTTCGACAAACGGCGTGGCCACGGCCCGCGAGTGCATCATCGTGACGTAGGGGCGCCACTGGTCGAAGCGCAATCGATCTCGATCGTTCTTAGCGTGATTGCGGACAAATTTGAAGAGGATCAAGTTGCGACGGGTATCCCGCGCGCACAGCTCGTAGCGCTCTAGGTGCCAAAAACTCAGATAGCGGTGGTAATACTGCACTCCTTCACGGAGTAGCCGATCACAATCTTCCTCCGAGAGAGAGAACGGCGCAGAGTCTGGGTGCGCCTTGTCATGCTCTTCCTGGGATCGGCGGTAGAAATCTAGCCACGAGTCGAGCCCCTCGGGGCGTTGCCCATCAGGTCGGCCATCGATCTCCATTTGCAACAGCCCCAGATCGAGGCGCAATTGGATCTTCTCTTTCCCATCGTCGCCGGTGACGATTCGCACCGACACTTGCTCTGGGTTGAAGTCCCAGCCGTTCAGGATGTTCGCTATATCTCGTGACACGTGGCTATCTTAAATCCCAGGATCGGCTAAAGGGTAGGGCAGCAGGTCTTCGCCAGGCGAAGGCCCGGAGAGCGCGCTCGGTGCAATCAATTCTTGCACGTGGGCGCCAATCGTAAAGCGATGAGCCAGCCTGGGCAAGCGCGCCTTGGGGGCGGTGCCAGATTAGACCCAAGAAAGGCTTCGCGGGTGCGATCGCTGGGCCGGACGAGTTGGGGGAACGGGGGACGCCAGCCAGTGCGGCGCGTTACCAGGATATGGTACCCGCATTCAAGCCTCGGCCAACACTGATCAGCGTTAGGCGCGCCCGACTTTAGTCGTTGGCGTCGCGGACCAGCGGTTCCATCGTTTTCGTATTGCGCTCGACCGCCAACACGATGGTCCGTTGCTCTAACCCATTGGCGCTGCCGGCCACGGCCGGAATCACTTGTCGGCAATTCGGCAGGCTAAAACGGACCGTGAATGTGCCGTCGGGCCGCAGGCGAACCGGATCGCCCTGCAGAGTGACATGGGCATCGGGCTCGGTGGCGCCAAAGACGATTAGCTCGGCGTCTAATTCAAAGTGAAATTCACGCTTCTTGCCTGCCAATGCGTCGGCGCCAGCGCCAAATCGCGTGGACATCGGAGAACCCATCGGCCGCCGCAAGCGCTCTTCGAACAATTGCTGAAGCTCAAGATTCGGGCCTTCGGCCGAGTAGCCGCCACTGAGGGCATAGACTTTCTCGAAGTCTTCGGCCACGGCAGCCCAGTTACCGTCGATCGAGTCGCTGGTACCAGGGACGGGAGTGGTTACGACGTTGCTGCGACAGAGGACAAAGAACTTGCCTCCGGCCGACAGATAGCCGATGTCCAGTCGGTAGCTTTTCGGCGGATCGATAACATCCACGTACCAGTTGTTCACACCGCCGTGAATCTCGATGGTCCGCCACAGGCGCTCGGCAGCCGTGGTCGATCCATTGTTCGAAACTTCGAAGACACGTAGCACCGGCTTGGCAGAATGCCATTCCTGGCCCATGGCCGCTTCGGCCCGTTCGACTCCAGTGCGACTGAGCTCCCAGTAGGCGTGCAGCCAGAAAGAATCTCGCACCATAGCCACCAAGCGGTCTTTAACCTCGCCGTTCGATTTGCCGTTGGTAGGCAAACCATTGGCCGTCTGGTACGCCAGATTTTTCCAACGGGCCACTTTATCCTTGGCAACCTGCAGCCGACGCACAACGCGCGGATCCTTGGGCTTTTCTACCGGACGCGACGGGACTGCCGCCCGCACCGGGCGAACTGCGCCGTTCGAGCGGCGAGTCGCGGTTGCGGGTGTGGCGGGTGATTTTCGATCTTTCGCCGCTGCGGCCCGATTGGCGCGGGCGAGAGCCTTGATGAGCTGGTCCTTACGCATGGAGTGCCAACCGCGCACCCCGCGCTTTTTGGCCATCTCGGCGAGATCTTTACAGGAACGACTGCTGAGCGTGGCTGCGTCGATCAACGGACTTATCTCCGGGATGCGTCGAGCGGCTGCGTGACGCCGCCTTGATTGTATGCGCCATCCCTGACGTCGTCCTTACGCGGGGCGCCTGCGGCAGTCCGTAGCCGAGGCATCTTGCGGTTTGTCGTGCGGCATTCCAAAAAAGTGCCTACTGCACGACAGCAGGGACTCAACACCTAACTCGGGACTTTCTGCAAACCGACCAATAGTCGTGTGTCGGGATGCCGCCAAAGCCAGGGCCTGCCCCCTCCTCCTTTAATTCTCGTTGGGCGAATCTACCGGACACTCCCACCCAGGGTCCACCCTAGGGAATCCTCCCCCCTAATGCCGGGCGGAGTATGCGGAAATGCCTCGGTTTCGAGTGTAACCGAAGGCGTTCGCTTATGCAACCAATTCACGACCTTTATGCCGTCACGATGGTAGCCGAGGTAGCCACCCTAGACCATTTGAGGCAAAAGACTTAGACGGCGGACCATGCACGGGCTGGCGGTTGTACGGCCTGGGTAAGAGACGCCGGGTTCCAGGTCGATCCGCCGCCCGCGAAGACCATCCCACTTTCTCGTTCGCTACTGACGGCGGGAAGTAGATTTTGAGTGTTTTTGATTTCCTTAAGTCTTTATTTTAAAGTTACTTACATACGTTCAACCAGACATTGTGAAAAAAAACACGAATTCCACGGTCCGCCCCGTTGACACCCAGAATCGAGGGGATTACAGTCCCGTAAGTTGCTTCGCAGTTTGCATTTTAGGCGCTGCGGCCCGGCAAGCATTACTCGCTCGCGGGCGTTTCTTCGGGGTCCGTGCTGGGCCCATTGAATTTGGCATAAACGATTACTTTATAATAATTTAGGTGTTTTTCGCTTACCATCCTCGGGCCGGCTTCTGGCGGAACGGTCTTGCACGACAAGCCACCCCATGACGTTACGCCGATGGTGATCGCCTACCAGTGGGTAGCGCGAATCATTACGGTGGCATTCGAGATGGTAACTCCGGGGGTGCTCGGGCTGTGGCTCGATAACTGGCTGGGTACGAAGGTCCTCTTCACCCTGCTGGGGTTCGCAGTTGGGATCACGTTTGCCGTGTGGCATCTGATCCGCATGACTGCTTCACCGAAGCCACCGCAGAGCAAGCCCAGGGCGGATTCGTAGCTAGGAAATCGCGGATCGTGAACCAGCCCAGCACGTCCACGGCCCAGACGCGTGAGTTCAGCTCGCTCGTACATGCTGCGCAGGTGGCAGTGCCGCTTTCTATCGCCTGGGCGTCGATCGCCGTGCCGGCTTATTGGCTGTCGGGATCGATGGGATTGGCCGCGGCCGGAATTGCCGCCCTGCTGTGTGCTTTCGCCTCGATCGGCGCGGGCGCCGTCGGGGGTCTGCTGGCCGCGAGCGGACAAGTCGTCCCGGCCACGATGTTGGCCATGTTGTTGCGAATGGCATTGCCGCTGGTCTTTGTCATTGTCGTCTGCCGGCAGCCGGGGCCGCTTGTCGAAGCCGGTTTGGTGTACTACTTGATTGGCTTTTATCTAATTGCGTTGGCGGCGGACACACGACACGCCGTCGGGCTGATCCGCTCGGATAGCCGTTCCTCGGGGAATGTGGCAGCATCGCGGGACATAACCGTATCGAGGGGAATGTAACCGTGGCTGGCAGCAACGTTTTCGATCCGGGCCATTTGTTTGGCCACGTGCAGGACGCCGAGCACATCGAGGTTTCGACCAAGGTCGTACCCAGCGGCAAGATCATACTGCCGCAGCCGCTTCGCCTTGACGAGCCGTTGTGGACGGGCAAGACCGGCGTGGTGCAGATCGACAAGATCAACATCTTCGAGCCCATCGAGCTGAAGTTCACGAAGTTCATGTTGTTGGAGACGATCGTAGCACTGCTGGTGGCGGTGGTTTTCATTCGATTGGCGAACAAGATGGCCCACGGCGACCGTCCCAAGGGGCGGCTGTGGAACCTACTCGAAGCGATGGTCCTGTACATCCGCGACGACGTGGCGCGACCGGCGATCGGCGACCATGATGCCGATCGGTTTCTGCCACTGCTCTGGACGATGTTCTTCTTTGTGCTGGGCTGCAACCTGTTGGGTCTGGTGCCGTGGGCCGGTTCGGCCACGGGATCGTTGGCCACGACCGGGGCGCTGGCGATGATTACGTTTGCCACGGTCGTCGGTGCCGGCATGGCCAAGATGGGCGTCGTCGGTTTCTTCAAGTCGCAGGTTCCACATATGGATCTGCCGGGCCCGCTGGCCGTGCTCTTGGTGCCGATGATTTTCGTGATCGAAATGATGGGGCTGTTGATCAAGCATTTTGTGTTGGCAGTGCGTCTTTTGGCGAACATGATGGCCGGCCACTTGGTGCTGGCCGTAATCGTGGCTTTCATCGCCGCTAGCGCCGGTTCAATGACGTTCTGGTGCGTGATGCCGGCCAGCGTGCTGGGGGCAACGGCGCTGAATTTACTCGAGCTGTTCGTGGCCTTCTTACAGGCCTATATCTTTACGTTCTTGTCCGCGTTGTTCATTGGCATGGCCGTCCACCCGCACTAGTTGTGTGCCGGACATAGCGCCAGGCGGATCACTCGGCAAATCTTGTAGAAGAAGGAGACGTGTAACGTGAACAAATTGGTGAAGATCGGCGTGTTGATGTTTGTCGTTCTGTTGGTCGCGGCGCCTGCGTTCGCGCAAGACGCGGCCGGCGCTCCGGCTGCTCCGGCTGTCGGCAAGGGTTCGTTCAGCATCTACCTCGGCGGTGCCTTCGGCGCTGGCTTGGTGATCCTGGGTGCCGGCTTCGGCATCGGCAAAATCGGTTCGGCTGCCGTCGAGAGCATGTCCCGCCAGCCTGAGGCGGCCGGCAACATTCAAACGGCCATGATCATCTCGGCCGCTTTGATCGAAGGTGCCACGTTCTTCGGGCTCATCGTTTGTATGTTGTTCAACAACTAATTCTTCCGCGTCTGTGATCGAGGAAGCATGCCATGGGCGTGTTACGAGTTGGATTGGTCGTGCTGCTAGGTTTGGCAGTGCCATTAGCGCTGGCGACGGGTGTGGCGTCTGCCCAGGAACACGGCAATGCTGCGCACGACGCGGCTGAGCATGGAGCAGCAGGCGACCATGGCACAGGCGATGGTCATGGCGGCGGGGAAGGCCACCGAGGCGCCCCCAGCCCGATGACGATCGACTTCGACCTGGCGATTTTCACCGTGTTGATCTTCGCCATCCTGCTGGCGGTGTTGTGGAAGTTCGCCTGGGGTCCCATCGCTGCGGCACTCGATCTGCGCGAGCAGAAGATTGCCGACAATATCGCCGCGGCCGAGCAGTGCAATGTGGAGGCCAAGCATTTACTGGCGGAGTACGAGGCCAAGCTGGCCGCGGCCCGCGAAGAGGTGCGGGGCATTCTCGACGAAGCGCGTCGCGACGCCGAACATGCTGGACAAGAGCTGATCGCCAAGGCCCGGGCGGATGCCCAAGCCGAGGTTCAGCGCGGCAAGCACGAGATCGAGACAGCCACGTCTCAGGCGCTGAATGAGCTGGCCAAATCCAGCACGAATTTAGCGGTGGACCTGGCCGGCAAGATCGTCAGCGCCAAGCTCAACACGGCGGACCACGCCCGACTGATCGAAGAGGCTCTGGCGAGCTTTCCCAAGGGAGACCACAGCCGAAACTGAGGAGATTAAATGATGAATGGGCGATGATGGATGACGACCGGACGAAGGTCTGCTTATCTTCATTGGCGTGCTTGATTCATCATTTTGCACTTTTACTTTTGCATTTTCATTCCCCATAGCTGCCCATGGCTCAATCCGCACCTACACCCGATGCTGCTCCGCCAGTGACCGATCCCGGTGCGCAGCGCGTGGCCGGGGTTTATGCCAAGGCCTTGCTGGCGGCGGCCGACAAGGCCGGCGTGGCCGAGGCCACGGTCGACGACCTCGAAGCCATCGATCGCGAAGTGCTCGAACGGTTTCCACGGCTGGTGACCGTGCTGGCGTCTGGGTTTGTCAACGCCGACGAGAAACGGCAGATCGTCGACCGGACGTTCGCGGGCCGCGTCTCGCCCTTGGTGCTGAACTTCTTGCGTGTCTTGGCGCAGCACGAAAGACTGGACGCGCTTCGGGACATTGCCCGCGCGGCGCGCGAGCAGTACGACGTGATGCGTGGCCTGGTCCGCGTGGAAGTCACAACGGCTACCACGCTGACCGACGAACTAGCGGCAAAGATCAAAGAACAATTGCGCGGCATGCTCGGGGGCGAGCCCGTGCTGATGACAAGTATCAAGCCCGAACTGATTGGCGGCGTCGTCCTGCGGGTCGGCGACGCGGTGTACGACGGTTCGGTCGCTGCGCGGCTGGCCGACGTCCGCGGCCGCATTATCAACAGGAGTGTCCATGAAATTCAAAGCCGACGAGATAGCTTCAGTCATCCAGCAGGAAATTGAGCACTACGAGTCGCAGATCGACGTCCGCGAAGTCGGACGCGTTCTGGAGGTCGGCGACGGTATTGCGCGCGTGTACGGCCTCTCCGGCGTAATGGCCGGCGAAATGGTCGAGTTTCCCGGCGGCGTCACCGGCATGGCCTTCAATCTTGAAGAGCATTCGGTCGGCGTGATCATCCTGGGCGACTACCTCACGATCACTGAAGGGGACGAGGTAAAGAGCACCGGTCGCCTGTTGAGCGTACCGGTGGGGGACGCCGTGATTGGCCGCGTCGTCGATCCGCTGGGCAATCCTCTGGACGGCAGAGGCCCGATCGTGACCAACGAGCGCCGGCCCGTCGAGTTTATGGCCCCGGGTATCGCCAAGCGTCAGCCGGTGCGCGAGCCGCTTCAGACGGGCATCAAGGCAATCGACGCGATGACGCCCATTGGCCGCGGTCAGCGCGAGCTGATCATCGGCGACCGCAAAACCGGCAAGACCGCGATCGGCATCGACGCGATCATCAATCAGCGCAACAGCGGCGTGAAATGCTTCTATGTCGCGGTCGGCCAGAAAGACTCGACCGTGGCCGGCGTGATCGAAGCATTGCGCAAGCACGGCGCC
Source organism: Pirellulales bacterium (assembly GCA_036490175.1). Taxonomy (NCBI): domain Bacteria; kingdom Pseudomonadati; phylum Planctomycetota; class Planctomycetia; order Pirellulales; species Pirellulales bacterium. The sequence goes on from DASXEJ010000129.1 coordinate 20,562, forward strand.
ATGGATTACACCACAGTCATCGTGTCGGGGGCCAGCTCCCCTGCCCCGCTGCAGTACGTGGCTCCCTACGCGGGCACGGCGATGGCCGAATTCTTCACGTACAACGGCGGCCATGCGTTGATCGTGTACGACGACTTGTCGAAGCAAGCGGTTGCGTACCGGCAATTGTCGCTATTGATGCGTCGTCCGCCCGGACGCGAGGCTTACCCTGGCGACGTGTTCTACGCCCACAGCCGTCTGTTGGAACGTTCTGCCAAGTTGAGCGAGGACTTGGGGAGCGGGTCGTTGACGTCGCTGCCGATCATCGAGACGCTCGAAGGCGAGGTTTCGGCCTACATTCCCACAAACGTGATTTCGATTACCGACGGCCAGATTTATTTGCAGCCGGACTTGTTCTTCGCTGGCCAGCGGCCGGCCATGAACGCCGGTATTTCGGTGTCGCGCGTCGGTGGTGCCGCCCAGATTCCGGCCATGAAGAAGGTGGCCGGTGGTTTGCGGCTCGACCTGGCTTCCTTCCGAGAGCTGGAAGCATTCGCCCAATTGGGTACCGATTTGGACGCGGCCACGCAGGCCCGGCTCGATCGCGGCTATCGCATGATCGAGCTGTTGAAGCAGGGGCAATACCAGCCCATGGACGTGATCGACGAGGTGCTCAGCATCTACGCCGGCACGCGTGGCCACTTGGATAAGGTGCCGCGGGCCGACGTGGCCACGTGGGAGAAAGAATTCCTGGCATTCATGCGTGAGCAGAAGTCCGAGGTCCGCAACAAGATCGTCGAGACAAAGAAGCTCGAGGACGATACTGCCGCCGCACTGGAAAAAGCCATTGCCGAATTCCAGGCACAATACGCGACAAAAAAGAGGACGTAGGTTGGCCGTCGAGCAATCGGCGCACGCCGCTGCTAATAAATGGGACGACGAAGCAGATACAAGAAGACAGACGGAGCCACCGAGGACACAGAGACCATAGAGATTGAAGTTGAAGTATTGCCATCGGCGCAAAAGGGCATTTGTCTGTGCCCTCGGTGGCAAATCTTCTCTTAAAGGTCCTTAACAAACATGGCCAAGGCACGAGCACTCGATAAACGGCGCAAGAGCATCAAGAACATCCGCAAGATCACGCGGACGATGGAGCTCATTGCCACGGCGCGCTTCAAGAAGGCGATGGATCGCGCAAGCGCCGCCACCGCCTACACCAAGCGGATCACGGCGCTCGTGGCCGAGTTGGCAACCAGCGGCTTGGAGGTCAGCCATCCGCTGCTCGAAGGTCGCAGCGAGACGAAGACGGCATCGCTGTTGGTGCTGACCGGCAATCGCGGGCTGTGCGGCGGATACAACTCGAACGTTCTGCGGGCGTCGCTCGTGCGTTGGAAAGAGCTGCACAGCACCGTACCCGGCGCGCAGTTGGAAGTTTCGGGCAAGCGCGGCATAGCGGCCTTCAAATTCCGCGAGATCGCGACAGCGCGGGTGTTCACGCAGTTCGAAGACAAAGTTAGCTTCGACGAGATCGATGCACTGGCCAATGGCTACTTGGAAGCCTACGTGACCGGCAAGCTCGATCGGCTGGATGTGGCGTATACACGGTTCGACAGCATCGCTCGGCAGGCGGCCGTGGTCGAAACACTGCTGCCGCTAGGGGCGATCGCCGGCGCTGACGCGAGCGCGGCATCGGCTCAGAAAGTTGGCCCGCAGTATGAATTCCTGCCGTCGGCCAAAAGCATTCTGGAAGAGGTGGTTCCGACCAGCTTCAAGGTGAAGCTGTTCAAGTGCTTCCTGGATGCCGCCGTGAGCGAGCAGGTGGCGCGGATGGTGGCCATGAAGGCGGCCACCGAAAACGCCGACAAGATCATCAAGCATCTGACCATGACCTATAACCGCGCTCGACAGTCGCAAATCACCGGCGAGATCATGGAAGTGCTGGGGGGCGTCGAGGCGCTTAAGGGATAGAAATAAAAACACCGATGGATTCGGAATGATGAACGGGCTGTCGCACATCGCGACGTGTCCTGTTAACGGTTCATCTTTCCGCGATCGACGATCATTATTTGCTGGACATAAAAAAGACAAACTCTCCATTTACATCGCAGGTTCTTATGGCCACTGTCACGCAAACGAACGCCAAGAAGCCCGGTAACACGGCGCACAACATCGGGCACGTCACGCAGGTGATCGGCTCGACTTTTGACGTCGAATTTCCAGAGAACCAGCTGCCCGCGATCTATAACGCCGTCCGCATCGACGCGGAGCACAAGGGCGTCAAGGTCCACCTGGTGGGCGAAGTGCAACAGCACTTAGGCGGCGGCCGCGTCCGATGCGTGGCCTTGGGAAGCACCGACGGCATGGTCCGCGGCCAAGAGTGCGTTGATACCGGCAGCCCGGTCAAGGTGCCGGTCGGTAAAGCCACGCTGGGCCGTGTGTTCAACCTGATTGGCGAACCGATCGACGATCGCGGCCCCGTTGCTGCCGATGACCATTGGTCGATCCATCGCGACGCCCCGCCGGTGACCGACCTGTCGACCAAGACCGAGCTGTTCGAAACTGGCATCAAGGTGATCGACCTGTTGACGCCGTTCGTCCGCGGTGGCAAGGCCGGATTGTTCGGCGGGGCCGGCCTGGGCAAGACCGTGATTCTGACCGAGTTGATTGCCCGTATCGCCAGTGCGCACGGCGGTTACTCGGTATTTGCCGGCGTCGGCGAGCGAACCCGCGAAGGGACCGACTTGTGGCTGGAAATGCAGGAAGCCAAAATCGGCGACACCGGCCGTAGCGTCATCGAGCAAACCTGCATGGTATTCGGCCAGATGAACGAGCCGCCCGGTGCCCGTCTGCGGGTGGCCCTCTCGGCACTGACGATGGCTGAATACTTCCGCGATACAACCGGCGCCGACACGCTGTTGTTTGTCGACAACATCTTCCGTTTCTCGCAGGCCGGCAGCGAAGTATCCGCTCTGTTGGGACGCATGCCGAGTGCCGTGGGTTATCAACCCACGTTGGCCACGGAAATGGGTGCGTTGCAGGAACGTATCGCCTCGACCTCGAAGGGGGCCATTACCTCGGTGCAGGCCGTCTATGTACCGGCTGACGATCCGACCGACCCCGCGCCGGCCACGGCCTTCGGCCAGTTGGACGCCTTTTTGTATTTGGAGCGTTCGATCAGCGAAAAAGGCATTTATCCGGCGGTCGATCCGCTGGCTTCCAGCAGCCGCATTCTCGACCCCGCGTATGTGGGCGAGCGCCATTACGCGATTGCCCGCCGCGTGCAACGCACGTTGCAACGTTACCGCGAACTGCAAGACATTATCGCAATTCTGGGCGTCGACGAATTGAGCGAAGAGGACAAGTTGGTCGTTCATCGTGCCCGCCGCATGGAGCGATTCCTGTCGCAGCCGTTCCTCGTGGCCGAGGTGTTCACCGGCAAGCCGGGCGAAATCACCTCGCTGGCCGATACGATCCGCAGCTTCGAGGAGATCGCCGACGGCAAGTGGGATCATTTGCCCGAGAACGCATTCATGTACGTCGGCGTGATCGAACAGGCCGAAGAGCAAGCGAAGAAGATGCAGAAGAAATGATGAACGCTGCCTGATGAATGCTGAACGATGCGGGAGGCGACTTCCAGCGTGCAGCACGTCATCTTTAGTTCAAAGTTCGCCGCTTCTTGTTCACCGTTCACTCAACGCCGCCGACTGGTTTTTCGCATGGCCCAACAACACTCCGAGCCACACGCCGGCGTCCACATGAGCATTCCTGGAGAATCGCAGATGAGCGGCGTCAGGGTTTTGACGTGCATCGTCGTGACGCCGGAAATGACGGTGCGGGAATCACCGGCCCAGTTCGTCGTGGTACCACTGTACGACGGTGAGCTTGGTATCGCACCGGGCCATAGCGCCATGATCGGGCGGCTCGGTTATGGCGAACTGCGGATCGTCGAGGGAGGACGCACTGATCGTTTCTACGTCGACGGCGGATTCGTGCAAGTCTCGGGAAATGTCGTTTCGGTGCTTACCAATCGTGCCATGCCGGCTTCGCAACTCGATACGCAATCGGCTGCCGATCAGCTTGAAGCGACCCGACGCCGACCCGCCCACACGCCCGAGCTGTTGGCGATTCGCGAGCGGGCCGAGTTGCAAGCACGAGCCCAACTCCGCGTGGCCGGTCGGGCCGGACGCTGACGAACTTCGGGCCATCACACGACTTCATTCGCGCGGCAGCCGGAATTCTGCCGGTCGTGGTTCGGTGACGACCAATGGCGATTTATCCCCCAGCCGCTTTTGCCACTGCTGCATGTGTTGCGTCAGGAGTGCCATGCGGCCGGACTGGGCCGGGTCGTTGGCCAGATTCACAAGTTCGTCCGGATCCTCCCGCAAATCAAAAAGTTGCGTGCGATCGACAAGCGGATAGCGGATCAGCTTCCAACGTTCGTCGCGCACGGCGCGCTGCGCATCACGATACGCCGTGAATAGAGTGTCACGTACTTTCGTCTGGCGGCCGCTGAGGATGCCGGCCAGGCTCTGGCCATCGATCTCTGGGGGTGGCGACGCTTGCACTAGCTCGCATAACGTCGGCAACACGTCCAGCAAATACACGAGCGCTTCGGACGACCCGGGCTTGATGCCAAGCCCATTGAACACCAGCGGCGTCCGCATCGAGTGCTCGTAGAGGTTCTGCTTGCCCATCAACCCGTGACTGCCGATGGCCAGACCGTGGTCCGAGGCAAAGATGATAAGCGTGTTCTTTCGCAGCTGCAGCTCGTCGAGCTTGGCGAGCAGCCTGCCAATATGAAAGTCGAGTCCCGACATGACGGCATAGTATTCGTGCAATTGCCGGCGGATCTCTTCCTCGCTGCGCGGCCACGGGGCGAGGCGTTCGTCGCGGACCAGCATCTCGCCATTATCGAACGGGTGAAGCGGCATGTAGTTACGCGGCAGCGGGATCTGTTCGCGGTGATACAAATCGAGAAACCGGCGATCGGCCACGCGGGGATCGTGCGGCGATTCAAATTCGAGCAGCATTAGCCAGGGCGACGTCAGCCGGCGCGTTTGGAGAAAATCGATAGCCGCGTCTGCGATCGTATGCCCGGGCTCGCCGCTGCGGCGCTCTTGTTCGTCGTCGGCCAGGTATTTCGTGTGGTCGAAACGCTGATGGATCGCGCGGGCCACGTTGCCGTGCTTGCCGTGATGATAGGTTTCGTAGCCTACGGCCTTCATGGCGTCAGGCAGGTTCGGGCCATCGCCCGGCGCCAATCCGCCCGGCCAGTTGCGAAAGTACGATTGCCCGGACAACAGCATGTTGCGGCTGGGAGAACAAACCGCGGGCGAATTGCTTCCTAGACAGTAGGCGTTGTGAAAGGCAAAGCCCCCGTGGACCAGAGAATCGAGGTGGGGAGTTTTCACCACCGGATTGTCGAATGCTCCTAACGCGTCGGGGCGCAGGTCATCGACCACCAATAGCAAGATATTCGGTCGATCCGCAACGTCTTTCCGCCCGGCGGCAACGGCCGGGCGGTCTGGGTGGAAGCTCGCGCCTGCGAGACAGACGATGAGTAGAAAGGCGATCCGGCGAACGGTGTGCATGAAATTCCCGCGGGAGGTGGCTCAGTTTTCGGTTTCCCCACATTGTAGGCAGGCGAAGTTACAAAACATAAAGGCAGAATTTGCTTGGCAAGGGGGGGTTGGATTTGCGATAATCCGGCTGCGGCCGCGAGGCGAACGATCGCTCGCGGGGGGTCACCTCCGCCGTTTTTCGTCTTGCTGATGGCTTGCACGGAACAGATTCGCCACCGGGCTGGCGATAAGGAGGGCATTCTTATGCGGTTGTCGCGCATCATGCGGCAGGTCGCCGCGGTGGCGTTTGCGCTGCAGTTTTTCGCCGTGGCGTCGTTGGCTGCCGACCAAGGCCAACAGAAATCATCAACAAGCGCCGCGTCTAATACGGCAGCGCAGCTCGTGCATAAGGCGCTCGTCGCTGAAGCTGCCGGGGAGACGGAACGCCGCACGGAGTATCTCAAAGACGCTCTTGTCGCTGACCCTGATTATGCGCCCGCACATTGGCAATCGGGCGAAGTGCGCATCGGCGATCAATGGCTGAAGGTCGAGTCCGCGGCGTCGCATGCAACCCGGACGGGCAAGGTTGCCAAATACCGTCAGCTTCGCGACGCGGGGCACAACACGACGAACGAGCACCTGCAGCTTGCCCGCTGGTGCGCGGCCGATGGTCTTGCGGATCAGGAGCGATTCCACCTGCTGTGGGCCACGCAATCGGTAACGACAAAAAAACAACGATTGGAAATCGTTAAGCGGCTCAACCTGGTTCGCTATCAGGGGACCATGATGCCTCCCGCACAGGCGGAACTGCTCAAGTCGCAGGCGAAAACGCACGACAAAGCCATGCAGGAATGGAAGCCGCGGATCGTGGCGATCCGTCGCGACATCGAAGGCCGAGACGCGAAAAAACAGGCCGCGGCATTCAATCAACTGCGCTCAATTAAGGACCCGGCCGCCATACCCGCGCTTGAGGCAGTCTTAGTCAATTGCAAACCGGATGTCCTCGAAGTTGCGCTCGCAACGATTGCAGCAATGTCTGGCCAATCAGCCACAGATTCATTGATCCGCCACGTCGTCTTTTGCGAAGACGAGTCCGTCCGCCAGGCGGCCGCCGAGGCGCTCACGCCCCGATCGATCTATAGCTATGCGCCAACGCTGATGTCGGCCCTGCAATCGCCGGTCGAAGTACAGTTTGATTCCGTCTTCGTAAATGGCCAATACCGCCATCGATTGACGCTTTTTCAGGAAGGTCCTTTGATGGACCAATCGTTCGTCTCGAACGGTGGATCTCACGAGGATGTGCGCGTAGTCACGCATCCCATGACCCATCGTGCCACAGACTACTACGACCATTACACACCGGACCCGACAGCGAACACCGACGCTCTGCATGCGGAACGCGAGTTATCTGCGAATGTCGTGCGCACGGCGATGAATCAGCGAGTTACAAGCGCACTTCAAGTGGCGACTGGAAATGATTTCGGCGCAGAACCGGCCCCGTGGTGGGATTGGTGGTTGAACTACAACGAGATGTACCAACCCCCCTATAAGCCCGTCAGTCAGGTCGTCGTGAATAACACGCCCGCGGTGCCCTATACCTATCGAGTGAGTTCTGTTTCCTGCTTCGTCGCCGGCACGCCGGTGCAGACCACGACCGGGCCGATGCCGATTGAACAGGTCAAGCCCGGCGAGTGCGTGCTAGCGCAAGATCCTGATTCGGGAGAACTAACCTACAAGCCGGTCATCGTGACAACAGTACGGCCGCCGAGTCCGCTCGTCGAGATTCAGCTCGAACGCGAAACCATCCGCGCCACGCGCGGCCATCCGTTCTGGGTTTCCGGCATCGGCTGGCAGATGGCCAAAGAGTTGCAGGCCGGTCAGTGGTTGCACACCACGAGTGGCCCGGCACAAATCGAAAGCGTGGAGCAAACTGGCGAGGCGGAATGCTTCAACATGATCGTAGCCGACTTTAACACGTATTTTGTCGGCGACGCCCAAGTGTTGGTGCATGATAACAATCTGCGGCAGGTAACCACGGCTACGGTGCCGGGAATGGTTGATCCATGAGGCAACGCGTTTGTGTCGGGCCGGCAGATATCGCGCATGTTGACCGTCAGGTGGCCAGCGTTCGTCTAATGCGATTGAGGCAGAACTGAATTGGTTCGAGAAAAAGTTGGCCACCAAGTTGGCCGGGAGCGAACGATGCGAGCGTTCCGTTTCTGCGTACGGTGCGGTTTAGCGGTTGCAATAGTTGGCGGCGCGTGTTTCGCGCCGTTCGTCCAAGCAGCAGAGCCGAGCGCCACCAAAACCAGCGCCATTAAAACGAGCGCGGCCAACGAAGGAACCGCCACTGCGGCGGAACTCGTCCGCCAGGCCTTACAGGCCGAGGCCGACGGCAAGCTGGACGAACGGGTTGAGTTGCTACACCAGGCGATGCAAGTCGACGAGCAATATGCGCCGGCACATTGGCAACTAGGAGAAGTGCGGGTGGGCGAGCGGTGGCTCCCCACCGATACGGCCGCGGCCGGTAATGCCTGGGCCAGCAAGTTTCTCGACTATCGGAAGCAGGTACGACAGTCGGCGCAGACAGCCGATGCTCACTTGAAGGTCGCGCGCTGGTGCGAACAGGCGGGCATGAAGGATCAGGAGCAGATGCACCTGAGAATTGCCATGAACCTGCGTCCCACCAAGACGCAGCAGCGCGAGCTTCTAGACAAGCTGGGGCTAATGCGCTATCAGAAGCGTTTCGTCCCGGCGGACCAGGTCGCATCGATCAAAGATCGGGCCAAAAAGGCGGACGCAGATTTTCACAAGTGGAAGCCGATCCTAAGCCGTCTGTGCAATGATCTGGAAAGCCGCGACACGGCGAGACAGGCATCGGCACGCGAACGCCTGGTGGCCCTGCAAGACGTGTCGACTATTCCGGCGATGGAAACGGTATTCGCCAAGAGCTCGGCGACTGCCGGCAAAGCGGCTATCGGTGCCCTCGCGGCGATGCGCTCGCAAGAGGCAACTGATTCGCTGGTGCGGCACGCTGTATTCGCCACTTCAGAAGACGTCCGAAAGGCCGCCGCCGAGGCGCTCAAGGCACGCGATCTGTTTACCTACGTACCCCTGCTGTTGTCGGCGATGAACACACCGATCGAAGTCACGTTCCAAGTCTTTGGTTACGAAGGGGGCGCCTTCGGCGAACGATTATCTCTGTATCGTGAAGGTCCACTATACAACACAGCGTTCAACACCGGTTTGACTGCGCTACCGAGCTATACGCCGACGCCCGGCCGTGCTGCGATACCGCTGACCGGTGCCGCGGAACAAAACGTTGCCCAGCGGGCTGCCGCGGATTCGGCGACGGCGGCCGCGGCGCTAGCAGAAAACGTCCGTACGGAATTCATGAACGAGCGGATCGGGGCCACCCTGCGTGTGACGACAGGCGACGACAGTTTGGGAGATGATGCCAAGGAGTGGTGGAATTGGTGGACCGACTATAACGAAACCCACCGGTCATCCGACAAGCCGACCTACGAGACGAACCGCTTCGCCTACACCTATTACTCTGCGATGTACGTGGTGCCTAGGCAGACATCAATACTGCACAACGCGCCACCACCAGAAAAGCCATGGCACAGGGATCGTGGTGCGGTGGCCTGCTTTGTGCCCGGCACAAAAGTGTGGACCGTGACCGGCACCGTACCGATCGAGACCATTCGCATGGGCGATTGGGTATTGGCCCAAAATGTCGACACGGGCGAATTGGCTTACAAGCCGGTGATGGCCACGACGGTCGGACCGTCCCTGCCGCTCGTCGAGATCCATGCAGGCCAAGAGACGATCCGCTGCACGCTGGGGCACCTGTTCTGGATCTCGGGCACTGGCTGGCGCATGGCCAAGGAGCTAAAGACCGGCGATCGTCTGCATACGACCAAGGGGACACTCTTGATCGACAGTGTGGAGCAGACGGGTGAGTCCGCTTGCCATAACTTGATCGTGCCCGAGTTCAACACGTACTTTGTGACCGATCAGCAAATTCTCGTGCATGACATCAACTTCCGCGGCCCGACCATGGCCACTGTGCCGGGGCTCGCGAAACCGTAGTCGTTCGTGCGTTAGGTGTCGTTTCTGTCCCGGAACAGTGACCGAGACATCGGTCAAGGAGGCAGTTATGCGCTGGCGTCTTCTAGCGGTATGCGCCGTATTGGTCGGATCGTTTACGTTCGCGCTGGGTTGGCACGGCACGGCCGTGGCTCGCGCGCCGCGGGCATTGTCCGCGGCAGAACAGTCGGCGGCACAATCTTTGCGCAAGGCGCTCGCGGCCGAGGCGGAGGGGAACCTTGACCAACGCGCCACTTATCTACGCGAGGCGCTCGATGCCGCGCCCGATTATGATCCCGTGCATTGGCAACTGGGGGAACTGCGAGTCGACGGAACATGGCTTCCGGCCGAAGCGGCTGCGCGGTTGCTGACTAGCGAAGGCAAGTTGTCCCGTTATCGCGATGCGCGCGACGCAGCCGGGGAATCGGCGGTCGAGCAAATTCTTCTGGCGCGTTGGTGCGCCCGCGAAGGACTTCTGCCCCAGGAGCGGTTGCATCTGTCCAAGGCCTTGGAAAAAGAGCCCACTAAGACGCAAACCCGCGAAATCATGTCGCGACTGGGGCTGGTGCGATACGACGACATGCTGATGCCGGTCACTCAGGCTGAATCGCGCAAACAACAGGCGCGGCAGGCCGAAGTCGCCTTGCAAAGCTGGAAAGTTCGGCTGGGCCGATGGCGCGACGATCTAGAGTCGAAATATCCAGTACGTCGCGCGTCCGGGGAGCAGAAGCTAACCGCCGTCCGCGACCCCGCGGCGGCCGGTCCCATCGAAAAAATGTTTGGCGAAGCCGACCGGCCCCTGGCATTAATCGCGGTGCGCACGCTGGCGGCGATTAACGATGCGCGGTCGACCGAGGCACTTGCGCGTCTGGCGCTGAATTCGCGCGACGAACAGGTCCGCACGGCAGCGGCAGAGGCATTGCGAGATCGTGACATTTTCGGCTATGCACCGCAAATGCTCGATAAGGTGAAGTGGCTGGTCGAAGTGCGCTCCGAATCAACGACCGACGCCAGCGGCGGACTGCGCCAGCGGCTATCGCTGTTTCGCGAAGGCCGACTCGCCAACGAGTTGCTCGTCTTGAATCATATCGAGCGCCCGCAGAACGCGGCCGATATGGGCCAGGATTCGATGCAAGGTCGGACATCAACGGTCGTTGCCGTTAAACCCGACATGAACGATTTCCTGAAAAGCGCCCAAGAGGATCGGCGCCTGGCTGACGAGGCCCTCAAAGAGAACGAAGAGTCCGAGCGGAACAACGAGCGCGTAACCATCGCCCTGCGATTGGCGACAAACAATCCCGACCTGCGCAACGAGCCCAAAGAGTTGTGGGATTGGTGGGACAACTACAACGAGATGCATTACGCGCAGGACAAGCCGACCTACGAGTCGCTACGCAATGTAACATTGCAAACGTTTCGTACCCATAGTAGCTGCTTTGTGCCTGGCACCAAGGTTTGGACCAACACGGGCACGGTAGCGATCGAAAAGGTTCAAGCGGGCGACTTTGTGTTGGCCCAGAATGTCGAGACGGGGGAGTTGGCCTACAAGCCGGTATCTGCCACGACTTTCGGCTCGCCTTTGCCATTGGTCGAAATCCGCGCCGGAGGCGAACAGATTCGCTGCACGTTCGGCCACTTGTTTTGGGTATCGGGCAGCGGCTGGCAAATGGCCAAGGAGTTGAAGGTGGGCCAATTGCTGTATACGGCCCGGGGACCATTGACGATCGACGCGGTGGAAAAAAGCGGCGCGGCCCGCTGTCACAATTTGATCGTGCCGGACTTCAACACGTACTTTGTGACGGACCAGCAGATACTGGTGCATGACATCAATCTCCGCGGTCCGACCACGGCCACGGTGCCGGGCTTGGTGCAAAAATAGATCGATGGTTTTGCGGTCTACCAACAGCAATCCTTCGGCGCCCACCTGTCGAATGGCACGAACAATCAGCCACCGAGGGCTCAGGGCGTATGCGAGTTGCAGACGATGGAGTCCTATTACGACTCCATCGTCTGATTACGATCTGGATGCTTTCTGGACCCTAGGTGGCTGCAACAACTCTGTCTGCGGGTGTGCGCGACGCATCGTGCGGAGCATGCCTTGCGGCGAAGTAACGGAACTCGGCCCGTCGGGCTCGCGTAATAATCTTTGTTCCGCGTCACTTCGCTCTACCGAGGGGCGGTAGTGTTCGAAAGCGCGATGGCCTTGCAGGGCAAGCCGGAGGTGCAAGATGCGTCTTCCGTGGCGGTGTACCGTGGCGGCGTTTCTTGTTTGTGCCGCCACTTCCTATGGGGTCGAGCAAGCCTCGTTGGGGACTGCGACCCGTTCCCCGGCCCATCCACGGGAGAGCGGCGCCGCGCTGCTGGTACGCCAGGCGCTCGCGGCCGAATCTGCCGGCCAGCCCGAGCGCCGTGCCGATTATCTTCGACAGGCGGTCGCCGCCGAGCCCGACAACGCCGCGGCACGCTGGCAGTCTGGCGAGGTACGACTGGTAAATCGCTGGCTGCCGGTCGGTCTGGCCGTGCGCACGACGAATGACAACCTGGACGAATACCGGCAACGCCAGGGTAACGCCCACGACACCGCCTACGATCATTTCAAGCTGGCGAATTACTGCGCGGGCGCGGGCCTTAAGAAGCAAGAACGCGAAGAGTTGCAGCATGTCTTGCGACTGACTCCGAGGTCGCCCGAGGCGGCTCGGCGATTGGGTTTGGTTACGGAGAATGGCAAGCTGATACCGACCGCTCAGGCCGAGGCGGGCAAGCGCGAGCGCGCGGCCCGCGCGCGTGCGGCGCTTGATGTCGACGCCTGGCGGCCACGTCTTGCCCCGCTCTGCAAGGATATTGACGGCGCCGATTCAGAACGGCGCGAGGCGGCACGGCAGCGATTGCAGGCCGTTTCCAACGTAACGGCCCTACCCGCCATGGAGTCGTTGGTGCAAAACGGGGGACCGGACGCAGGGCAGGCCATCGTGTCGACCGTGGCGACAATGCCCGAGCAGCGCGCTACCGATTCGCTAGTTATGCACGCGGTGCTCGCACCACACGAGAGTGTGCGCCAGGCGGCTACCGAGGCGCTCAAAAAGCGCCCCATGTATGGCTACGTGCCGACGCTCGTCTCGGCGCTCGAGCCACCGATCGATGTCCACTACGACACGTTTTCCTTGGACGACGGACGGAACGCCCATTATTTTGCGCTCTTTCAACCAGGGCATAACGCGAATGCGGCCATCGAATCGCGGGGGGCCGAGTTTCGCATCGTCGACAAGTGGGCTGGCGGCCCGACCTGGGTCAAGGAGGTACGCGATCCCACGGCGGCTGCCGATGCACGCATGGCAACCGATGCCGAACAACACAATCGACAAAGTTCCGCGATTAACGATCGAGTTGCAAAAGTTCTGCAATCGACCGTCGGAGAGAATTTTGGCAGCGATACCGAGTTGTGGTGGGATTGGTGGGATCGCTACAACGAAATGTATCGACCGCCCGAAAAGCCGACGAGTTTTGCCACGCAATCGGTGGGTATCTCACCCGTCATCATGCGCTACCATCAACGAATTCGGTCGCAACACAGCGGACCACACTCGTGTTTCGTCGCCGGCACGCAAGTTCATACGCCTACGGGTGTGGCAGCAATTGAAAGCATTCAGGCTGGCGATTTCGTCCTTTCGCAGAATGTAACGACTGGCGAACTGGCATACAAAATGGTAGTCACGCCGACGAATCGCCCCCCGCCTCGCTAGTCGAGATCTCGGCCGGAGGAGAAACCATCCGCGCCAGCCGGGGGCATCCGTTCTGGGTTTCTGGCCTGGGCTGGCAAATGGCGAAGGAACTCCGCGCTGGCGAGTGGCTGCACGGCGCCCGCGGCCCCGTGCTGATCGATCGCGTCGAACAGCAGGGAGAGGCGGAATGCTACAATCTGATCGTGGCCGATTTCGACACGTACTTTGTCGGCAGCAACCAATTGCTCGTCCACGACAACATGCTGCGCGACGGCACTACGGCCATCGTGCCCGGCCTGGTTGATCCATGAATGGCGCGCGTGATGAGCGAGCTTTAAAACGCGCGCGGACCCCTTTGAATTGGCCGATCCGTGCGCTCAATTGCGGGGAACGAGTCGCTGCGTTGCCAGGTGCGCCCACCTCCGTTCGGCTTGTCGCTTTAGTACAAACCGCATCACTAAGAAGAGGACCAACCCGCTAGCTGCGCCGCACATGTCTGCCAACCAGTCGAGACTATCGGCGGTGCGGCCGACTGCCGGCTGCGTGAGTTCGTCAATGACTCCATACAGCGCCACCACCGGCAGCACGGCGAAATAACGCAGAAGGTGGCCCCAGCGTTTGCTGGCGGATCCTGTCCAGATGGCCGCCGCCAGCGTGGAGAGCAAGAACGACAAGCCCGCATAGGCCGTGAAGTGAAACGCCTTGTCGACAGGCACGAGGCGCCACTCGGGCAGGCGCACCCCGTCCAAGGGAACGTGCGTCGCCGTAGCCATGGCGGCCACATACAGTATGCAGGCCAAAGTCAGCAGCGGCACGTGCGAGCGGAACCCACGGGTCACGTTCGCACGGGTGCGGCCGATCTGCAGATCGGGCCGAGCCACGCGCAGCCAGAATCGGCCGAAACGCGTGACATGCGTTCCGCCCACCCCCAGCCACTCGAGCTTGGCTAGCTTGGCGCATTCTTTCAAAGTGGCATTGCCGACGTGCGTGTCGGTCAGATTCACGCGCCGTAGATAAGGAAATGCCGTCAGCCGGCGCGCCCCGGCGTCCGTTACGTTGCTTCCGGATAAATCGAGCGAGTGCATCTGTCCCAGGACATCTTGATGAACCGTCAGCTCTTCGATCGCGCGATCGTCACAAGCTGGTCCGACAAGCGAGATGCCGTCGATCACTTCCAGAACTTGGGCGAAGTCCTCGCCAATTTCACCGGCCAGCCAGTCGAGCTGCCGCACTTGCACGCTGCCGCCGCGGCGCCCGAGCTCGGCCACTAACTCTTGCTGCAAGGCGTAGCGCTCGATAGCGTCCCCGAGCCAGTGGCGGCGGCTGTCCTGAAATTTCGCGAACTCCTTGGCCCGCTGGTAAGCTGTTTGCAGGTCGAGAAAATCTTGCTGGGTGCCGCCACGGTCGGGATGCGCCAACTTCACTTTTTCCAGATAGGCTTGCTCGACGTCTACCGAAGTGCAAGGCAGACCGACCCCCATGCGCACCAGGAAATCGGGCCGGTTATCCATCGGAGGGGCGCTCGATGAAGACTCTCTGCGTGACATAGGGTCCTTGCTTTACGGCCAGCCGTTCGCGGGCGAAAGAGTATTCGACAACTGTAGCACGCGCGTTGGCGGCCGCCGAGATCCCTACTGATGCTCCCGCAGAATCGGTTCGTCCCGACGTTTCCAAGCCGGAAAACCGTTTCCCTCCCCCACAAACCCGAATACCTGTTACGACGCGCTGGGACAGTGTTTCCAGATCAGTTGCGAGCCGGCCACCCGGTCGATGATCTGGGGGCCCAGAGCCCGCGCAGGAGTAGAGAAACCTGGCAGAAGCCGGCGATCGAGGGCAGCGTCAACGAACTTGAGCGCCGTTTGTACGGTCAGGGGATAACCTCCCAGGGTCGACAATGTTGCTTCGGCGAAGCGCCCGGCCTCATCTTCCACACGACCCCAAAACGATGCGCGGCTACTGGCCAGTTCGTCTGCCGAAGGTCCGGGCACAATACGCTCGATGCGGCGGCGGGCAAGGCGCTGTACCAGGCCGAGTCCCGCCAGCGGAAATAGCCAGCGCCAGCGACGCATCGCGCGGATTTGCGCCGGCGGCATCGAAGCGTAAACCTCGATATTCGGGATGCCGGTCGAATGGAAGGCGCTGGCCACATCTCCCCAAGGAATGGTGACGGTTGCGCGACGCCCTTCGGGAAAATCGACGTCCCGCGTCTTCCAGGCAGTGGGCACGCGCACTATCCGGCCATCGATCCTTGCGCGACCGCCGTGCGGCAGACTTTCTAACGATGTCTTGGCAGTACCAGGGCTCAGACCGCCGGCAGAAGAGAAGGCCAAGATCAGCCGGTTCGCGGTCGGTAGTGCCGTGCGCAACGTCAATGCCAGACAATCGCTGGGCACGACATCGAAACCCACGGCCGGAATCACTGCCACCCCCGCGCTGCGCGCCGCGGCATTCTGGGCAAATGCGTATTCAATAACGTCGATTTCGCCCGTGATGTCCAGGTACGCGGCACGAGCGTGCAGGCAAGCATCGATCATCGGGCGTGCCGTGGCGGAAAACGGACCGGCGCAATGCAACACTACGCTCATGCCGGCAAGATGCTGCGCGGCACTTTCATCGAGCGGAAACACGCGATGCTCGCAGCCCAATTCAGCAGCCAGACTTGCGACTGGCTCCGCCGAGCGACCGCCGAGCACGGGCCGCATCCCGCGCTGCACCGCTTCAGCGGCAATCAAACGCCCGGTGTAACCATTGGCGCCGTAGATCATCCAAGAAGAGGATTCAGACATGACGTATTAAACGCGATGCGACACCGCCAGCGCGAATGGTATCTTATCGCGGCGACCGCTGCGCTGGCATCACGTACACCGCTAGGTTGAATTACCGCCTACACTTTTCGGACCGGCGACCATGCGCCGCCGAAGCGCTAATCCAAAGCAAGCTACGATCGCTAAAGCATACGTCGCAGGCTCAGGCACGGGAAGCAAAACGAACGGCTGAATATTAAAAAAGGTCGTCGCCGTGTTGGGGGTGAAGCCAGAGTTGGTCACGATTTGCTGATCG
>DASXEJ010000130.1 GCA_036490175.1 Pirellulales bacterium
CGTGAGCTCTCGGGCGTGCAGGCGGTCTTAGATGGTCTGCTTGTCGACCGTCCCCGTCGCAACATCCTACGTCACCCCAAATGAGGAGCACCAACATGGAGCTTCTCTGTCGACCCGACGGTCAGGTGCGCTCACTTTACGACGAGTTGATCGATTTAGCGGCACTCGGCCGTCTCTCGATCCGTCGCGCCAGCTACGTCGAACCCGATGTCGCTGGGAAATGGTCCGTGGATCTTTCCCCAGCGGCAGGGCCGAGATTGGGTCCCTACTCCAGACGCAGCGCGGCGCTCGCCGCCGAGCAAGCGTGGCTCGAGACCCATCGCTTGGGCTCGCGTAACCATCAGTAGATTGCGCGTTGCTCGGACCTCCCGGACACGCTTTCGAACTGTCCATCTCCGATCGCATCCTTCCGGGTGTTCACCAGTCCTCGTGGTTCTTTCCGGGGCCGTTCTCGTCCTCGGACAACGTCGAACAATATCGTCCCATTCTTTGTCATACGAAAGGAACTCTACACTATGACTCAATCACAACTTGATCGGGAAGTGGCAGCAGCCACTGGCGAAACCCTGTCGACGATTCGCCGCCGTGGCTTCAGTGTGGTCGACGCGCCGTGCGTTCACGCGCGTAAACGCCCGCGCCAGCCACGAATCGTCGATTGGGACGCTCTGCATGCCAACCGAACGGCTTTATTGCCCGGTCGCGGTCAGCGACGCACAAATGCATAGTTATCGAAGCCACCGGTCGGACCTGTTCAATTCCGTCCGATAGGCGGCCATGATCGTCAGCAGCTGCGCCTCTTCGGGCCGCCCTTCCCAGGGCGGCCCGAAGGACGCTTTTTGTTAGCAGTGGCACATGAATACAATTCGGAACAAGCCACGAGTAAAAATCGCAAAACCGGTGCAACTCACGCGTCTAGCCACTTAGCCAGGGGGCGGCGGCTCCGCATTGCAAAAATCTCTCCTGGACTCTCGGCGGCCACTTGTTCTGAAATCCGCTCGAAACCATCTTTCCAATAAGACTGTGCGCCAAGATGATTTGAAAAAAAACCGGCCCTCCTGATAAAGTGCGGCGGACCCGCAGCGCTGGTCATAACCACAACCCGCGTTATACTGTGGCCGCGTAGGCCGCTGTTCTGTCACGTTTTTGTCGGTTTCCGCATGCGCGCACCTCACCAGTTGCTCTACAGTCGAACGCGCGTGCGTTCACGTTACGCCCTCATGCCGATTGAGGGATATCCGACGTCAAAGCTGCCAGATTGGCCCGAAAGCGCCGTGCAGATTCTTGCCGCTCCGGTCCTGGGTGCGGCATTTGCTCAATACCTGCTGCGTGTGCCGGCTAGCTATGGCACGCACTACCACGCCGACCGACGCATCGAGACATTCTTGTACGTCTTGGACGGCGAATACCAGCTACTGCTAGGGACGGGGAATACGCAGCAACTGTCCGCGGGCAACTTCGTATTCGTCCCGCCAAGCCTCGACTACAGTCTCGAGGCGTCCACGTTGGGCACGCTCTTGATGCTCAAAAAAGCGTACGAACCTGTGACAGGTGTCTCGGAGCCGCAGGCAATCGTCGCCAAACAATCTGACGTTGCCGAAACTGTCTATATGGGGGATCAGGGCGCGCTGCTGCAGACATTGCTGCCTGACGAAATTGGTTTCGATATGGCGATGAATATCTTCACGTTTGCTCCGGGCCACAGTTTGCCAGTCGTCGAGACACACGTGATGGAGCACGGCTTGTATTTTCTGCAAGGAAAAGGCGTTTACTATCTCGACGACACATGGATGGAAGTGGAAGCAGGCGATTTCATCTGGATGGGACCGTACGTACCGCAATCCTTTTACGCGACAGGCCCGACGCCCTCGAAATACATCTACTACAAGAATGTGAATCGTGACGTAGCGCTATAGTCGCGAGTTGGCCCCTGGCGTGCGCGCTATTCATTGAGCCCCGGGAAGGTGACACATGGAAAAGATATATCGTGACGCGGACGTTGACCTATCAGTCATTAACGGCAAGACGGTAGCGGTCATCGGCTACGGAATTCAGGGCCGCGTGCAGGCCGCTAATGCGCGCGACAGTGGCGTAAAAGTCATTGTGGGTACGCGCCCCCCCGAGGAATCGAACAGCCGCGGCCTCGCCCAGTCCGACGGGTTCGAGTCGATGTGTATCGCGGACGCCACACGACGTGCCGACATATTGCTAATCGAATTGGCCGATCCAGCCCAGCCCCCGATCTATCGTGATGACATCGCGCCCCACCTGACCTCCGGCAAGACGCTTTGCTTTTGCCACGGGTTTAATGTGTTGTACGGCGCAATCCAGCCACCGCGTGATGTGAACGTGGTACTGTTCGTTCCCAACGCTCCAGGGCATTTGGTCCGCGAGAAATACCTCAAGGGCGAGGGGATTTATGGATGCGTGAGCGTAGAAAATGACGCCACAGGCAATGCCCGCGATATCGTGTTGGCGGTCGCGAAGGCCGTGGGAAGCACACGTGCGGGCGTTATCGAAATGTCCTTTCAACACGAGTGCGAAGGGGACAATTTTGAAGAGCAAATTCTCTACGGCGGCGCGATTCAGTTGATGAGGCTATGTTTTCAAGTCATGGTAGACAACGGATATCCTCCGAGCTTCGCGTACGCCAAGGCGATTCGGTCGCTACGCTGTGTCATTGATGTGATGGACGAAGTCGGCATTGAAGAATACGTCAGTCGTCGCTGCAGCCGCACGGCGGAATTTGCCATTCGCACACGCGGACCGCGGGTGGTCAACGAAGAGGCGATTCGCGAGATCTTCCGCGAGACCGAACGGGGCGAGTTCGCGCGAGATTGGATGCAGGAATGGGCCCTCGGCATGCCGACGCTCTATCGCCAACGCCGTACGGCCGCCGAAGGCATGATGGAAAAAACGGGGCACGACTGGCGGCGTGACTTCGGCAAATAGTCGGTCAAGAAATGTCTATGCCCATTTGCCAGGAAAGAATCGCACGGGATATTCAGGCTATCGCGCGGGCCACAGAAACGCCTGGCGATGGGGCGTCCCGCCCCACGTTTTCGTCCGCATGGGCGCAGGCCGTCGAATATGTCATTTCTGAGGCGCAGGCCTGTGGCTGTCATGCTCACAGGGACGCCGCAGGAAATATTCATGTTCGCCCGGTGGGCCATGATGCAGGCACGCCGTTATGGCTCTGTGGCTCGCACCTCGACAGCGTGCCTCACGGCGGAAACTTCGATGGTGTTGTCGGAGTTGTGGTGCCGCTGGAATTATTGCGGGCCGCGTACGACGATGGACGAAAGTCCCTTCCACTGGAACTCATTATTTTTGCCGAAGAGGAAGGAACAACATTTGGACTGGGAATGCTAGGCAGTCGCACCTGGTGCGGGTTGCTCGATGCAGAAAGGCTCGCAGAATTGCGCAATGCACAGGGGCAAAACTATCTCGAGGCCGGCAGCCTATTGGGCGTGGCGGCCGAAAGATTTGCTGCCGATCGCCTGCGGGCGGATGCCTATCGAGGCATGGTGGAAGTGCACATCGAACAAGGTCCAGGTATGTGGAACCGAGACCAGCCCGTTGCGATTGTCACACGCATCAACGGCCGGCGTCAATATCGAGCCGTAATATCGGGCATTGCCAACCATGCTGGAACGACCAGCATGGCAGACCGTTGCGATGCCTTAGCGGGAGCGGCCTCGATGATCACTGCAATCGAAGTGCTACCGGTCGCGCTCGGTCAACACGCTGTGGCAACCGTTGGTCACATCGAATGCCGGCCGAACGCCTTGAATGTCATTGCCGATTCAGTGCACTTTACAATAGATCTGAGGGCCCCCACCGACGAGGCGCTCGAACAAGGAAACGCCGCTTTACGTTGCCAACTGGCCGAAATCGCAAAACGACGCCAATTAAAGTTGGCAATTGACATGACCGAAATGGCGCCGGCAACGGAGTTGGCTTCCGAGGTGATTGTAAAACTTCGGACCGCGGCTGAGCGCGTCGCGCGCTCAGTGGTTGAAACCGTTAGTGGCGCGTTGCACGATGCGGCCATCATCGGTCGCTTTCTGCCAACGGCGATGCTTTTCATCGCCAGTCGCGACGGAATCAGCCACAACCCGGCCGAGTTTAGTCGTATGGACGACATTGCTCTGGCCGCGCGGATTCTTTACTCTATGGTGGGCGGTGACGACGAGGCTGCATAGCCCATGGCAATCACGGTCAGCGAGTTAAATGCGTGCCCAACGGCGCATTTCGTTTCCGTTTGTGGTCCGTTCTACGAGCGGTCGCCTTGGATCGCCGAGCGCACGGCTGTTGGCCGCCCCTACAAAAGTCGCGAAGAGTTGTTGCACGGGTTCAGTGCGACCGTCGAATGTGCCTCCGCCGACGAACAGTTAGCGCTCATCCGCAGCCACCCCGATCTCGTGGGCAGTGCGACGCAGAAAAGTGAACTGACCGTCGAATCCGCGCGCGAACAAGCAGCAGCAGGATTGGGAGCCTTGAACGCGGATGAGGTACGACGGTTTCGCGAGCTCAACGCTGCTTATTGGGACAAATTTGGTTTCCCCTTTATCATTTGCGCGCGCGAAAACAAGAAAGAGGCAATTCTGGCCGCTTTCCCGGCGCGATTAGCAAGCACGCGTGAGCAGGAAAGGCATACCGCCTTGGAAGAAATCGCTAAAATCGCACGACTTCGACTGTTCGACACTGTAGGCGAGGGGTGACTAGATGCATGTCCGATTGGCAGCGCAAAAGTACGGAAAATGCAGCGTTTTGCTTTGCAAGGTCACGCGACACGCCAGTCGTCATGACATCACAGAGCTGACGATCGACATTGAGTTAGAAGGCGATTTTTCCGAATCGTACTTGCAGGGAGACAATCGTCGCGTTATCGCCACCGATACGATGAAAAATACGGTTTACGCGCTGGCCGCAGAGCAGCCGCTTGATGATGCCGAGAGCTTTACCCAGTCCCTGGCGGCCCATTTTCTTGATCGCAATGCTCATGTGACGGCGGTGGCGGTGCGAGCTAGGGCCTCTACTTGGCGTCGCATTGACTCCGCGGGTGCGCATCCGCACGCGTTCATCGACGGCGGCCCCGCCAGTCGAACTGCGTGCACTCGCGCAACGCGTGTGGAGACGATCGTACAAGGCGGCATTGTGGGCCTACAGCTTTTAAAGACCTCTGACTCGGCATTTCGCGATTTCTTGCGGGATGAGTTCACCACGCTTCCAGATGTTGACGATCGCATCTTTGCCACCGTGATTAACGCACATTGGACCTTTTCTTCTCGCGCCGTGGACTGGGACGTGGCGTATACCAGTATCGTGGACTCGATGATTGCTGTTTTCGCGGATCACAAGAGTCTGGCTGTTCAACAAACGCTGTTTGCCATGGGAGACGCAGCCCTCAAGTCGTGCAGCGCCATTAAGTCCGTTCATCTGGAGATGCAAAACCAACACCGGATACCTTTTAACCTCGCGTCAATCGGTAAGCAGAATCGGAACGAGATTTTCATCACTACCCGCGAGCCTTATGGGCTGATCACCGCCACACTCGAACGCGACAAATAATCTATGGGTAAGCTGTCGACTCACATTCTCGACACGTCGCTTGGCCAACCGGCGCGCGGCGTGCGCGTCGACCTATATTACCTTGTGGATGATCGTGCCGAGCTTCTAAAAACGATTACGTCCAACAATGACGGTCGATCCGACGAACCACTGCTATCCGGCGGTGAATTTACTGTGGGCAAGTATCGGCTGCTGTTCCACGTGGGTGCGTATTTTTCTGGCAAGTGCGCGAAGAGCGCGCCCGACTTCCTCGACGTCGTGCCAGTAGAGTTTGTCGTCGGTGACGCAGCTGCCACATACCACGTGCCGCTCTTGGTTTCGCCTTGGAGCTACACGACGTACCGCGGAAGTTGATGCCCCATGGCACTGGATTACGTAATCCGCGCTGGCCAATTAGTCCTACCGCACGGCATTGTTGCGGCCGACATCGGTATCGCCGACGGAGCGATCGTGGCCATCGAGCCAGATATCGGCGGGGCGGCCCGAGAGATTATCGACGCCACCGGACTACATGTATTTCCGGGTGTCGTGGATGCGCACGTGCACTTCAATGAGCCGGGGCGAGACTCTTGGGAAGGGGCGGCCACCGGATCGGCAGCACTGGCGTCTGGCGGCGGCGTGTGCTTCTGCGATATGCCGCTCAACGCCTCGCCGCCGACACTCGACGGTGCATCCTTCGATTTAAAACGCGCTTCGCTCGAAAAGGCTTCCTTCGTCGACTTTGCGTTGTGGGGCGGTCTTTGTCGAGAGAATCTATGTCACTTAGATGCGTTGGCCGACCGGGGCGTGATCGGTTTCAAAGCGTTTATGTGCAACAGCGGTATCGAGGACTTTCCCAGCATCGATGACGAATCCTTGGGCCGCGGCATGGAGTCCGCCGCTCGCCTGCGATTGCCTGTGGCGGTGCACGCCGAAGACGAAGTGCTGACCAGCAATCTTACCCTGGCGGCGATTAACGAGAACCGAACGTCGATTCGAGATTTCTTGGCATCACGACCCATTCGCGCCGAAGTATTGGCCATCGAACGGGCAATTTCGCTTGCCGCGGAGACCGGCTGCTCATTGCACATTGTGCACGTCAGTTCAGGTGATGGAGCGCGGGCCGTTTTCGAGGGCCGCGCCCGTGGCGTGGATGTGACGTGTGAAACCTGTCCGCATTATCTTACGCTCACCGCAGCCGACGTCGAGCGGATCGGAGCAGCCGCTAAATGTTGTCCACCAGTGCGCGATGCCAATGAACAGGACAGTCTTTGGGCGGCTTTGAAAAACGGTGGAATCAACTTCGTTGCTTCTGACCATTCGCCGGCTCCCTGGTCTTTGAAAGAGTCGACGAATTTCTTCCGCGTGTGGGGAGGAATCGCCGGTTGCCAGACCACACTCGGCCTGCTGATCGAGGAGGGGCATGGCCGGCGAGGCATCGCGCTGTCACGACTGGCCGACTTTACGTCCCGTGCGCCCGCGGCGCGCTTCGGACTCGCGCAGAAAGGCCGTTTCGAGATCGGCGCGGATGCGGATTTGGCGCTGGTAGACCTGGCCACGCGTTGGCCGCTCTGCACTGAAGAATTGCGCTATCGGCATCAAATCAGCCCGTACACTGGCCTATGTCAGACTGGCAAGGTGAAGATGACGTTGGTGCGCGGGCGAACTGTTTTTGCGAACGGGCAAGTTACTACTACTGCGGCAGGGAGATTTGTCAGGCCGATTCGCCAAGCAGCCGTTAAGGAGACTGCGACGTGACCATCTCGCATGTCGTCCGCGGGCGAGTGCTGAATCCACGAGAAGATGGGTCGGTCGAATACCTTCCCGACGCTGCATTAGTCGGGGATAACCGAGGCCACATCATAGCGATTGGCTCGTGGCAAGACATATCGGCTCGATTTGGTGCAGGCACGGCTGAGTTTCGTTTGGCAGAGGGCTTGGTCATGCCGCCGTTGCTCGATGCACACATCCATATTCCCCAACACCCGATACGCGGCCGATTTTTGGAGGGAATCGAAGGCAATCCGGATGGCGGCCCCCTATTGGCAGGGCTAAACAGAAACGTCTTTCCTGCCGAGTCACGATGCGCCGATGTGGCCATTGCGCGGCGTGCCATCGAAGATTTTCGGAAGGATACACTATCTCATGGCGTTGTGGGGGGCGCCGCTTACATGACCGTTCATGCCACGGCAACCCGGTCCGCGTTGGAAATGCTTGGTGAGGAATGGGGGGTTGGCCTCGTCCTCATGCAGCGGTTTTGCCCACCGTCGCTGCGCACGAACGAGGAGTCCCTTGATGAGGATATCGCCGGACTGGCAGGCGACTTCGCTACGCGTGTGATCGTTACCGATCGGTTTGCCGGCGCTGTCGACACTCCGTTGCGGTGCCGCGGTGTGGCGCTGTCCACGCGTCACGGTTTGCGCATGCAGACGCATCTCAATGAACAGATTGCCGAAAAAGCGTGGACCGAGGGACTTTATCCTGATGCTCGCGGCTATACCGACATTTACAGGCGCGACGGATTGCTCGATCGAGCGCCGATTCTGGCCCATTGCATCCGCATGCGGCCCGATGAATTCGAGATGCTCACCGCGGCCACCGTGGCAGGCGCCGCCGTTGCTCATTGCCCGGTATCTAATACGTTGTTGGGTTCCGGAGTGATGCCCCTCAGCGAAATGATCGCTCGCGGCATTCCCTACGCGCTCTGTACAGACGTGGGGGCTTCGCCAACGACGTCCCTGTTTTGCGAGATGCTTCAGTTCCTGCGCGTCCATCGGGGTAGATCGCCCGCCGCCAGTCCTCAAGAAGCGCTGTTCCGCACCACCTTGGCTCCGGCACGGATTCTCGGCTTGTCCGACCAAATGGGCTCATTCGCCCCCGGTAAGGAGTTTTCGTTCATCGAGGTGGCGACCGGGACGGTATCCGCATCCGTCGACGCGAATGATGTGATTTTGACGGATGTTTTAGGCTCGAGCTATGCGGATTTACGCCGCTATGAGCCGGGCGAAGTGCTAGGAACGCTGATTGATGAGCTTGCGGTGAATGGGTTAGGCGTCGGGCCGTCCTTGGCCGCACTGACCGTGGACGTCGAGCAAACGGCCCAACGGTTGGACACGCGAGTTGTTCGAGTGACCCGCAAGGGAACCGTCGTCTGGGTGCGTGAGATGCCCCGGTTGTCTTAGCATTCGGGTGTATAGGCGTTTCCGCCAACTTTTTGGAAACTTCGTGCGACTACCTTGCACGTGGTGAGCACGATATATAGTGGGTAGGCGGCGATTCTATAGTTGGTGCCATTTACTGCGTGGTTACTCAGGCCGCCATATGCGAGACTTCGTGCTCTTGTATGTAAACGGACGCCGCCATGAAGTGCGGGGTGCCCAAGTATTTAGGCCGCTCTCGGATTTTTTTCGGGATGAACTACGCCTGACCGGTTCTAAAGTCGTCTGTGCCGAGGGAGACTGCGGCGCGTGCACGGTGCTGATCGGAAGACCAAGCGCTGGTCGGATTGAGTACCGACCGGTTACTTCCTGCATTCAATACATCGCCCAGCTCGACGCCGCGCATGTCGTGACGGTCGAAGGTCTACAGCACGGCAAGCAGATAAATCCGGTCCAGCAATCGCTGGTGACTCACCACGGCGCGCAATGCGGTTATTGTACACCCGGCATTGTCGTGGCACTGTGCGCCTTGTTCGACCAAATCCCCTGTCCTTCGCGGCAGGAAGCCACTCGAGCACTGGTCGGCAACCTTTGCCGGTGCACTGGCTACGATTCAATCTTGGAGGCGGTCGCCCATGTGGATCACACACAATGGCGCGAAACCAGCGACCTATATCCGGATCATGAGTTGATCCATGACTTGGAGCGTTTCGCCGCTGAATCAGTCGAAATTGTCGCTGACGGTCGGATCCTCCTCAAACCTGCCACCTTCGACGAGGCCGTATGCCTGCGAAACAGCCGCCCAGACGCCACGGTGCTAGCCGGTGGCACTGATCTAGGCGTGCAATGGAACAAAAGAGGCCGTGAGTTTAGCACCCTCTTGCATATAGGTGGGCTGAGCGAGTTGACCGATTACTCTGTAAGGGATCGCACTTGGATACTTGGGGCCGGCACAACCATCACTCAGCTTGAGCAGCAGGCGAAATCGATCCTACCGGCCTATGCGCGGATGCTCGAGAGATTTGGATCGCCGCCGATCAAGAACGTGGCGACGCTCGGTGGTAATTTGGCAAACGGTTCACCCATCGGCGATTCGATGCCTGCTCTGCTCGTGCTAGAGGCGGAGGTTGAGTTGATTAGTGTCGCAGGCTCACGGCGTGTGAATCTGAATCAGTTCTACACGGGCTATCGTCGTAACGTTTTAGCCGCCAACGAACTTGTTCGTCGCGTCATCGTGCCGCTGCCAGCTGACAACCAGTTATTCGCCACGTATAAGATCTCAAAACGTCGGGATCTCGACATTTCGACGTTTACGGCTGCCGTCTGGATGGATGTCGTAGGGGACGTCATTCGCGCGGCAAGGATTGCGTTTGGGGGTGTCGCGCCGACGATTGTGCGCCTGCCACGTACCGAGGCTTGGCTATCAGAGCGCCGCTTCACCGAAACAACCTTGCGCCAAGCGGGAGCCCTGGCGAAGGAGGAGATTGCGCCGATATCCGATGTGCGCGGCTCCGCTCAGTATCGTTCTCTGCTCGCGGAAAACATCCTCGTCAAATTTGGTAGAGAGGTTCTGGAAGCACCCGTCCCATCCCGAAACGGAAATTAGTCAAATACCATCGAAATTCCACTGAGCGACCTGCCATGAGATTTGTAGGTAAAGATATTCCGCACGAATCGGCCGTGCAGCATGCGACGGGGAGTTCGCTGTATATCGACGATCTACCTCCATTTTATGGCGAAGTCGCTGTCGGATTCGCTGGAAGCCCGGTCGCACATGGACGAATCCAAAACATCGATCTGACCGCGGCGCGGGATTTGTCCGGGATCATCGGCGTCTATACGCATCGCGACGTACCGGGGCACAATGACTATGGGCCGATCGTGCGCGATGATCGTGTGTTAGCAGATTCGATCGTCAAATTCGTGGGCGAGCCGATCGTGCTTTTGGTTGGCGAGTCGCGCAGTGCTATCGAGGAAGCTAGACGGCTCGTCATGTTCGACATCGAACCGCTTACGCCGATCCTATCCATTGACGCCGCCATCGCCGCACAAAGCTTTTTTGGGCCTCGCCGAGTCATCAGTTGTGGCAACGTTGACGCCGCCGTGGACGTCGCAGAGCGCGTCTTGGAAGGGTGCCTTGCGATTGGAGGGCAAGAGCATTTTTACTTCGAACCGCAGTCGGCACTGGTCTGTCCCGAAGAGGGAGGCGGGCTGACGGTTTACTCATCGACCCAGCACACTAGCGAGATTCAGGCAGTGGTCGCCGAAGTGTGCGGCTTGCCGTTTCATCGCGTGACGTGCATTTGCCGGCGTATGGGTGGAGGCTTTGGCGGCAAAGAGACCCAAGCTGCACAAACCGCAGCCATGGCCGCCATAGCGACGAAATTGACGGGAAGACCCGCGCGCGCCGTATTGTCACGTGACGACGACATGGCGATAACCGGCAAACGCCATCCGTTCAAATCATGGTACAAGGCAGGTTTCACGCACGAAGGGTTGATCACCGCTCTTGTTGTCAATCACTACTCAGACGGCGGTTCAACCACGGACCTATCGCCATCGGTGCTTGAACGGGCCATGCTCCACACCGACAACGCTTATTATTTGCCAAATGCCAGGATTTCAGGGCAGGTCTGCCGCACCAACTTTCCTTCGAATACTGCCTTCCGCGGCTTTGGAGGACCACAAGGGACGGCCGTTGGCGAAAATGTTATCGAAGAGATAGCGTTTCTTGTCGGGCGCGATCCGGCAACCGTTCGTCGTTTGAACTGTTACGGAGCCGAGGGGCGCAATACGACGCCATACGGGCAGATCCTCCAAAACAATATGCTGCCCGCGCTTATCGATCGTGTCTTGGACACTTCCGATTATTACTCCCGCCGGGCAGCCATCACCAAGGCCCATAGCAAAGACAACTCTGCGTTGCATGGACTCGCCATGACGACGGTCAAGTTCGGTATCTCTTTCACCCGGGAAACGCTGAATCAGGCTAACGCGCTTGTGAATATCTATCTCGATGGCACCGTGCTTGTCGCCACAGGGGCAACCGAAATGGGGCAAGGCGTAAATACGCGCATTCGACAGCTTGTCGCGGACGAACTAGGCATCGATATCGTTTGGGTTGTTATCGGTCCGACGAACACGGACAAGAGCAATAATACATCTGCGACTGCCGCATCGTGTAGTACCGACCTTAACGGCGCTGCCGCACTGGATGCTTGCGTGCGCCTGAGACAAAGGCTGGCGCAGATCGCCGCCAAGGAATTCACTGCGACTTCCGCCGAGCCGGCGTGTTCGCCCGATGACGTTGTATTTGCTGATGGCACGGCTTTTGATCGACGCAACGACACCCGGTGCATTGGATGGCGCGAGCTGGTGCAAATGGCTTATGTCGCTCGCGTGAATCTTGGCGAGCGCGGTTTTTATATTACACCTGGCGTTACCTTCGATCGCGACGGCGGAACAGGAACTCCATTCTTGTATTACACCAACGGTGCGGCTGTGGCCGAGGTGCGAATCGATCGACTTACCGGCGAACTGCAGGTCGAGCGGGTCGACCTGTTGATGGACGCCGGCATTCCCATCAATCCCGGGATCGACCGTGGGCAAATCGTGGGAGGTTTTATGCAGGGAATGGGTTGGGTCACTACGGAGGAGCTTAAATACGACGCCGCCGGCCGTTTGCTGTCGCATTCTCCGACCACCTACAAAATCCCAAACGTGAGCGACCTGCCGGCGATTTTCAACGTGGCATACATGCCGAATCCCGACAGTCACGTGAGCCTGAAGCGTAGTAAAGCGGTCGGCGAGCCGCCACTGCTGTTAGGCCTATGCGTTTGGGCAGCGGTCAAAAACGCGCTTTCATATGTCGCGGGGGCCGAGGTGCCAAAACTAAATCTGCCTGCAACTGGCGAAGAGATCCTACTGCGACTGACGGCTCTCGAAAAAACGTCTCGGGCGCAGCGGGTTGAGGTCACGTAAAAGGACTGCTGGCAATTGCGTTTTACTGCACAGTGACTTCTTACGCGTTGCTTCAGTATCATTCGATCATTGCAAGAAATAAACCGCATGCTGAAAAGTCACGCAGAAAGTCTTCGTGCCGACCAACGTTCAACCAAAAAGGCGAAGGCGGGCGAATGACTTTTTCACCAACTGACCGATCTTTCCAGATCTCGGCAAATATTGTGGACGTGCACCGCCGTCGAGTCTTTCCGGGCACGGTCGTCGTTCATAATGCGAGGATTGCGGAGATCATCCCACAAATTGGTGCCACGTACACGAGCTACTTGGCACCTGGCTTTATTGATGCGCACGTGCACGTGGAAAGCTCGATGCTGCCACCGAGCGAGTTTTCGCGCCTCGCCGTGGTACATGGCACCGTGGCCACGGTGTCTGATCCGCATGAAATCGCCAACGTGCTCGGCATGGAGGGCGTCGCCTGGATGCTGGCTGAAGGGGCCGAGGCGGCAATGAAGATCTGCTTTGGCGCGCCGAGTTGTGTTCCAGCGACGCCGTTTGACCGTGCGGGCGCGGTATTGGGTGTTGCCGAGATCGAAGCGCTGCTCGGCGTTCCGGGGATTGGTTATTTGAGCGAGATGATGAACTACCCTGGTGTGGTCAGCGGTCAGGCCGACCTGTTGGCCAAGCTGGCCGCGGCCCATCGCGCGGGACTACCAATCGACGGTCATGCCCCTGGATTGGGCGGGCCCGACCTGGCCGCTTACGTTGCTGCAGGCATTACAACTGACCACGAGTGCGTCGAGTTGGAAGAAGCGCGTGCAAAACTTGCGCTGGGAATGAAGATCCTCATTCGCGAAGGGTCCGCTGCTAAGAACTTCGATGCCTTGTGGCCGTTGCTTGTCGAGTCACCAGAATGGTGCATGTTGTGCAGCGATGACAAGCACCCGAACGATCTTATACATGGCCATATTGATGCCTTGGTCCGACGCGCGCTGGCCAATGGCGCAGAGTTGTTTGACGTCTGGCGCGCCGCATCAGTTCATCCGGTCGACCACTACTCCCTTGACGTGGGGCTACTGCGGGCTGGCGACTCGGCAGATTTTATTGAAATTGATTCCCTCGATGAACCACGAGTCCGTCGCGTATGGATCGACGGTGAGCTCGTGGCGCAGGAGGGTGTTTCCTTTGTGGCACATCGAAAAACGGTGCCGGTTAATCGATTCACAACGTCTCTCAAAAAGGCCAAAGATTTCTCAATTCCAGCGGAAGGTCAACGAGCCCGCGTTATCGAGGCACTCGACGGACAACTAGTGACCGGCGAACGGGTAGTTACTGTGGAGACGTGCGATGGAATCGTCATGACTAATGTGGAAAGCGACATTCTTAAGCTTGCATTAGTTGATCGTTACGGCAACACACCCCCTTCGGTGGCGCTCGTCGCAAATTTCGGACTGAAACAGGGGGCGATTGCAAGCAGCGTGTCGCACGATTCGCACAACGTTATAGCCGTGGGCGTGACCGACGACGAACTCGCGCGGGCCGTCAACGGCGTGATCGAGGCCGGTGGCGGACTGGCAATCGCCAATGGCTCGGTCCTGAATATGCTGCCACTTCCCCTGGCAGGGCTGATGAGCGATGCCGATGGATACCACGTGGCAGCCGAGTATCACCGATTCGATCGATCGGCGAAAGAATTAGGTTCACCATTGACGGCCCCATTCATGACACTTTCGTTCATGGCGTTGCTGGTGATCCCGGCGTTAAAGCTCGGTCCAATGGGACTCTTCGATGTCGTGGCATTCCAGCCGGTCAGTCTGTGGGTTCCGAATTAGAAAAGTCGGCAAGTACTTGGATTCACCGAGGTGGCCGATTTACCGCCGAGAAAGTCGTTCGCATTACGCGCTTCGTTGGCTTGTCCACGAGGGGGACCAGGCCGTATTATCTGCCTTGGCACCTCTAAGCATTCGTCTTCGTCGGGTAGTATAGGGGCAAATCAATTTCGTTGTCAGCAGTCGGTTGAAGCATATGCCACGAATAGTCCGCGGCGGATTGATCCAGGCGACTCTCTGCGAGCCAGCCACATCGCCCGTGGCCAAGATCAAA
>DASXEJ010000131.1 GCA_036490175.1 Pirellulales bacterium
AACCGGGACTCGTGAGCAACCGTAACCGCGCCAGGGGAAAGACTCAGTAGCCGCGTCGGATCAGAATCGGCCGAGTCGAGTGTAGGCAAGGTCATGTAGGCAGCTAAACTTCCCCATCATAAGTAAAGTCTTAAAAGAGCAAGAAATAATATCAGGTAAGTGGAGACAGTTTTCCTGCCTACACCCGTTGCCTACACGGCCTGTTGCAGTCGACGTTCCCATCCGGCCGAAAGTATTGGAACCCGTTTTCACTCTTCGCCAACCGAACCACTTGAGGCCCGAATGCAGCGTTCCAGTGTCCTGACCAAATCTGATGCCATTCTCGCATTCTGCCGGCAATCGAACATTCGTTCGCGACATAACGATCCAGCGTTGCTCGACCTGTATACGCCTGACATGGAAGTCCAGGTCAACGTCGCGATAGACCACGGCGAGCCAGTCGCTGGCAAACGGAATACCTGGACAAACCTCGACGATTCGTCTGACGAGCAATGGCACCACATTCGTATCCCCCGGAACGCGAAAGACAAGCCTGAACGCAATGACTGGCCCTTGCGGTTCGACTTGGCGAAGCATATCGAAGGCTTAGGAATGACCGGCTGGGATTTCGGACAGCTCCGCTCTCGCCGGCTCGGCTTCGACTTCGATTCCATTCTCGGCCACGCCACTGGGGTTGGCGTGTCGGATGCCGATCTAGAAGCTGTTCGGGCGGCCGCCTTGGTTATACCGTGGCTCGAAATCCGTAAGAGCACTGGCGGTGGCGGGCTCCACCTGTATGCCTTGTGCTGCGCCGACGGCATTCCGACTGCAAACCACACTGAACATGCCGCACTGGGCAGGGCCATTCTCGAAATGATGTCGGCAGCAACAGGCTTTAACTTCTCCACCAAGGTCGATGCCTGCGGCGGCAACATGTGGATTTGGCACCGCAAGTCATCGCTTGCCAATGAAGGCTTGAAGTTGCTCAAGCCGGCCACGGCAACCTTGAGCGAGGCCGACATTCCCGGCGACTGGCGCAGCCATATTGCAGTCATCCAGAAGAAACGCACCACGCAAAGAGTGGTTGGGATACCTGCAAATGCGGATGATTCGTTCGACGAACTCGTTGCAGCACGGCCGCGCGTGCCGCTGACGGATGAACATCGACGCATCATGGATGCACTCGCCGGCAACGATTTCTCTATGATCTACCAGCAGGATAATCATTTGGTGCAAGTCCATACAGCGCGGCTAGCGCAACTGATCGCAGATCCGCGCTTGGAGATACGAGGTATTTTTAAGACCATAAGCGAGGGAACCGATCCGGGCACCCCCAATGCTTTCATGTTTCCGTTGAGCAATGGCGGATGGCGCGTGTACCGTTTCTCGCCCGGCACGAAAGAGGCTAATACATGGAAGCAAGGGGAAGGCTGGACAAGTTGCGACTTCAACGTTCGGGCAACGCTAGTGATTGCGGCGGAAGCAGAGGGCGGCCAAGAGCTGTTGGATGGCTGCTTTGTATTTGGCACGCCGGCACAAGGTATTGCAGCTTTGAGGGGAATGGGGGGAAGCGCTTCCGTACCTGACTGGGCCGCTGACCGGCAATTGATCCTGAAGCCGCACCCTTCGGCGCGCAAGGTATCCATCCTACTTGAGTATCGCGCCGACGACGATAACCCGCGCTCAAAGAAGGATATGCTTGACCTTCGATGGAACCTGGATGGCAAGCAAGCCCACACGAAGCGATGGTCGCAGGTTGTCCACTTGCCATCGACCGACAACGCCGACATCGCGGCTGAAATGCTTGAACGTTGTGACACGCGCATCCGTAGCGTGAAAACGCCCGATAACCAAGATGCGGGTTGGCGCATTGCCGATGATGATCGCGCATGGGTCGAGCGCGACCGGACGGCCGCCAGGGATGCTCTGGCAAGCATCGGCCTCCCGTCTTCGGAATTTAATGGTGTTATCGCTAGGCTGCAAAGCCGGAACTGGACTCTTAGCAACATCCCATTTCAACCAGAGTTTCCCGGCGGGCGACGCTGGAACATTGGCGCACAACTGGCATACACGCCAACCGACGACGAGCGGCCGATGGTCCATCCACATTGGGACGCGATCTTCGCGCACGTCGGACAAGGGCTCGACGAAGCAGTTGAAAGGGACGAATGGTGTCAGGGCAACGGGGTATCTGCCGGAGCCCTTTATTTGCTCCACTGGGCCGCATCGCTGTTTCAGCGGCCGTCGCAGAAATTGCCGTACCTGTTTTTCTTTGGCGACCAAGAGACTGGCAAGTCGTCCTTCAACAACGCGATCGGGTCGCTCATGTCACGGGGGCATATCGAGGCACGAAACTCGCTCTTGACCAAGCACAATGGCGAACTCGACGGGGCCATTCTTGCCTACGTTGAGGAAGTGGACCTGAGCGGCAAAGCGTCCGATGCGTACAATCGGCTCAAGGATTGGGTGACGGGCGATAGGATTAGCATTCACGCAAAATATGCGACCGTCTATAGCTCTCCGTCGCACCTACACTGGATTCAAGTGGCCAACAATCGACAATTCTGCCCGATCTTCGAGGGTGATACACGGATCGTCGTCATCGAGGTGCCAGCGAAACCTTCGACAGATATTCCTTGGCCCACGCTGAAGGCAAAGTTGCAGGCGGAGGCACCCGACTTCCTGCGTACTCTGCTTGACCTGCGATTGCCCGATGGTGTTGGCCGCCTATGGCTACCGGTTCTCGACACGCAAGCCAAGCGCGAGGCGATTATCGAGACGACAGATAAAGGCGGCGCGTTCGATCCGGTGAAACTTGAAAACGCCTTGCGATTATTGTTGCTGAAGGAAGGCAACGGTGTCTGCAAAGCATTGGTTAGCGAATTGCTGGCTCTTCTCGGCGATGGTCCTTGGTCGAATGATGAAAATGTCTTTGGCCGGCAGCTAAAGCTTGCGTTGAAGGATTGCGGCGAGCGGGGGCTGACAGCCAAATTCACACGCCTTGCAGGTGGCACTCAGTGGAACCTCAAAGAGAGTGGGCAGGACTCCGACATAGACGTAATGCCGGAATGGGCGCAATTGTCTGCGCTGGCGGACTACGCCAGTCGTGTTTTGCGCGCGCTTCCCCCGCCGATACCGTTATCGCTTTGCGATACCCCGGTAGGCGTTCCCTTGAATTCCTAAAAAGGCGGGAGCACTACCAGAGCAGCCAAATCATGGCCAGGACGCCAGTCAGGACGACCAAGGCCGGTAGTTTCCTTGGGTTTTCTGGTGTGGCAGTAGAATATTCATCCAGTGGCAATGCCGCCAGCGCCGTCCACAAGTCGGTGCCGGCAGCGATGTGCAGCAGCAGTTCCTCTTCGTGCTCGTCCATATCTTGATTCTACCACGTTTCCAAACTCAGCTTGAGAAGCTGCGGCGGCCCGCGTAAGATCGAATCTGACAACCTGATTGGACGCCTACAGGCGTCCGGCTGCTTCTGGGAAACCGCGAACCTGGGCAATTGCCCTTGTACCAGTAGAAGCAGCGCATTAGGACCACGCGCCCGAAAGGGAACGTCGGCCTTGCGCTGTTCTACTGGCCCTTCGCGGGGTTCCCGGAGCGGCAAAGGTTCGACGTTCCCTTTTTTTCGTGCGCCATCGGAGGGCGATTTGGAGCCCCATCCGATGGCTGATTTCAACCCGCAAGCTGACGACCAAAAACTTCTCGCGCAGGTTCTCGAATATTACCATCGCCGGCTGAAAGACAGCCCCGAAGCGCTCGACTATCTGCGCGGGCGTGGCATCACCAACGGCGAAGCGATCGACCAATTCCGCATTGGCTATGCCGATCGCACGCTGGGTCTCAAGCTGCCCAGCAAACAACTCAAAGCCGGCAAGCTGATCCGCGCCAAGCTGGAAGCGCTCGGCCTGTTCCGATCCAGCGGCCACGAACATTTCAGCGGCTCGCTCGTCTTCCCGATCACAGCGGCCGATGGCAGCGGGCGCGTGCTCGACATCTACGGCCGCAAGATCGGCGCCCGGCTCCGCGCGGGCACTCCGCTGCACACGTATCTATCCGACCAGCGGCACGGCGTTTGGAATATCCAGGCATTCCGGGCCGGCAGTGAAGTCATTGTCTGCCCCTCGCTGTTCGACGCGCTGACGTTCTGGAATGCCGGCTATCGCAACGTTACTTGCACGCTGGGGGCTGACGCACTGACCGATGACCACCTGGCAGCCTTCGCCGAGTTCGGCATCAAGCGCGTGCTTGTCATTGCGGAGACCATCACCGACAAGCTGCTGGCGGCCGGCATCGACGTTCATCAAATCAAGCTACCGGCCGGCATCGACGCCAATGCCTACGCCATGCAATTCGACGACCCGGCCGGCGCGCTCGGTGCCCTCATTCGTCGAGCGGAATGGTTCGGCAAAGGTCAGCCGCCACCCGTGCCGCTGCCCGCAATCGAGCCGCAAGATACTGAAGACGACATCCAACCGGCCGATGATCCCGAGCCGCCGGCCAGCATTCTTACAGCTTCACCACTGCCGGCGACACCCGAAGACATTGAAGCCGATCAGCACGGCGATGAAGTGGTCATGCACCTTGGCCATCGGCGCTATCGCGTGCGCGGGCTGGCCAAGAATCTTTCATTCGACCAACTCAAAGTCAACGTACTGGCCTCAACCGAATCGGGCATGTTCGTCGACTCGTTCGACCTGTACTCAGCCCGGCATCGCCGGCAGTTCATCGCGCAATCCGCCGTCGAGTTGGCCGTGGAAGAGCAGACCATCAAAAAAGACTTGGGCCGCGTATTGCTGAAACTGGAGGAACTTCAGGACGATCAGATCACCCGCCTGACGGAAGTCAAGGAAACGGTCCCCAGCATGACCGACGACGAAAAGCAAGCAGCCTTGGCCCTGCTGCGCGACCCGCAACTACTCGACCGCATCGTGGCCGATTTCGATTTGATCGGCGAAACCACGAACAAGCTGGTGGGCTACCTGGCAGCCGTCAGCCGCAAGCTCGACCAGCCTTTGGCCATTGTCATTCAGTCGTCGTCGGCCGCTGGTAAAACGTCGCTGATGGAAGCCGTGCTGGCGTTCGTGCCGCCCGAAGAGCAGGTCAAGTATTCGGCCATGACCGGGCAAGCTCTTTTCTACATGGGCGAGACCAATCTCCGGCACAAAATCCTCGCCATCGTCGAGGAAGAGGGCGCTCAGCAAGCCAGCTACGCGCTGAAACTCTTGCAGAGCGAAGGCGAACTGATGATTGCCAGCACGGGCAAGGACGCCGCCACCGGCCGGCTGGTAACGCAGGAATATCGGGTCGAAGGTCCGGTGATGATCTTTCTCACGACCACGGCCATCAAGATCGACGAAGAGCTATTGAACCGCTGTGTTGTGCTCTCGGTCGACGAAGACCGCCAACAGACCAAGGCCATCCATGAGCTTCAGCGCCGCCGGCAGACGCTGGCCGGCCTGCTGTCCGCCCAAGAGCGGCAACAGACTCTGGCGCTACACCGCAACGCCCAGCGGCTGTTGCGCCCGCTGCTGGTGGCCAACCCGTACGCCGAAGCCTTAACCTTCCTGGATGACAAGACCCGCACGCGCCGTGACCACGTAAAGTATCTGACGCTAATCCGGGCCATTGCCCTGCTGCATCAACACCAGCGGCCGGTTCAGACCATCGTGCATGATGACCGGCAAGTCGAGTACATCGAAGTCACGCTTGACGACATCGCCATCGCCAACCGGCTGGCCAGCGAAGTGCTGGGCCGCTCGGTCGATGAACTGCCACCGCAGACCCGGCGGCTACTGGGCCTCATTGACGACCTGTTATTGGCCGCCTGCGAGCGCCAAGGCATCGACCGAACCGATTATCGCTTCAGCCGCCGTGATATCCGTGAAGCCACGGGTTGGGGTCACACTCAGTTGAAGGTCCATCTCAAGCGGCTGGAGGAACTCGAATACCTGCTGATCCACCGAGGCGGTCGGGGGCAGTCGTTTGCCTACGAATTGCTGTTTGACCCGCCGCCCGATGCCGGCAAACGCTTCCTGGCACGGCTGATCGACGTGGATCACCTACGCAGGTACGACGCTGACCGGGCGGGGGTAAACGGCGAGAAGTCGGGGCGCGGTCGGCCCCAAGTCGGGGCCAAGTCGGGCCGTGGTCGGACCTCGAAAATCGCCGCAACTGCCGATGGCGAAAAGGCTCAACAGCCCTCCGCGTCGAAAGTGATTCAAAACGCACATCTGGACCAAGAAATTTCCGCCACGTCGTAGCTGGAGAAAAACCATGCGGGCCATGATGGACGAATTCCTGGAATGGATGCGGGTCAAGAACTATTCGGACAAGACGATCGTGGGCCGGCAAGTCTACCTGACCTACTTCATCGACTGGTGCGCCGAGCGAGGCATTGTGCAGCCGGGCGAGGTCACCAAGCCGATGATCGAGCGCTATCAGCGGTATCTGTACCACTACCGCAAAAAAGACGGCGACCCGCTTAGCTTCCGCAGTCAGCACGGCCGCCTGCTGCCGATACGCGCCTGGTTCAAGTGGCTCTCGAAGAACAACCACATCCTCTACAACCCGGCCAGCGAAATCGAACTGCCGAAGCTGGAAAGCCGGCTGCCGAAGTTCGTGTTGAGCGCCAGCGAAGCCGAGCGAGTCATCAGCACGCCCAACGTGACCGAAGCGCTGGGCCTGCGCGACCGGGCGATTCTGGAGACGCTGTACTCGACCGGGATTCGCCGCATGGAACTGATCGGGCTCAAACTCTACAGCCTGGACGCCGATCGCGGCACGGTCATGGTGCGGCAAGGCAAGGGGCGCAAAGACCGTATGATTCCCATTGGCGAGCGGGCGCTCGGCTGGATCGAACGCTATCTGCGCCAAGTGCGGCCACGCTTGCTGGCCGGCGATACGGCTGGCGACGTGGTGTTTCTGACGCACACGGGGCAGCCGTTCACGCCCAACAACATCACGCAACTGGTGCGCGACTACGTGAACGCAGCGGACATCGGCAAGCGCGGTAGCTGCCACCTGTTCAGACACACGATGGCCACGCTGATGTTGGAGAACGGCGCGGACATCCGCTTCATTCAGGCCATGCTGGGCCACGTCAAGCTGACGACCACCGAAATCTACACGCGCGTCAGCATCCAAAAGCTGAAGGAAATCCACACGGCGACCCATCCGGCCAGGGCGCAGCGCTCGCAATCGAGCGAGTAGCGATGGCTGCACCTTGCAGCAAATGCTAGCGGTCTACCCTTTGAAATCTCGAAAAAAGGATTCAAGAACTCGTTTCGACGTGCCGAAATTATCGGCCATCGCAGGTAGCGATCTTTCACTTCTTAATTGCGAAGCCTGCGTAATCTGGAGAACAGCCGTGCGTGCAAGCATCGTGCTATTGGCTTTGATGACACTGGCTTGCTCGGGTTGCGCACGGATGATTGTGCGAAAGGACCCCGCCCCCAACGATACTGGCATCCGCTTCTATCGCCCGAAGCCGTACCTGTTCATTGGACCGGCGGAAAAGGCGGACAAGCCCGACCAAGTGACCATGAAGATCGAATATCTGCCAGACTACAGTGAAGAGTATTCGATCAGGACTAAGCCCGGGCTCGGCACAACCAAGATGGAAGTGCATCTAGACCAGGGCTGGAATCTGGTGAGCGTCAATTCGGAAACGGATCAAAAGTACGCAGAAATTATCGGCTCCCTGGCGCAGTTGGCCGGAGCTGCCGCGAAAGGCGCAGCCGGTGCCCCGGTTGCGCAAACGTATGGCGGGACTGTTGAAACCAACGTGCCGCTGGGATACTACGAAGCAGTCCTGGCGGTGAACGAATGCGGCAAGCGGGAACTGATGGGCTGGCGATACATTGGCTTCATGCCGCTTCCCGACTGCCCGATCAAGGCGAGCGTTTGCAGGGATCATGTCATGTGCGGACAAGAACCGTTGTTCTCGCTCGTATACGAGGGCAACAAGCTCAAGATGAAACGCATGGATCAGCTTTGCTCATCGGAACCATACGGTGGCGACGATGAGATTCCCGTCTCTCAAGGCGTTTTGCCGCCGCCAATGTCGCGGTCTCCGCGCCGGCGCGGTCATCCGCAATCGGATCGGCGGGCTGAACTTTATCCCGGCCGTGCGACGTATTCGGCCCAAGCCCAAGCCGATTGGGCATTCAGGCGGGACGAATCTGGCGAGCCTGTCCTGCCTCGCTAAAGCCGCCTGCTCGAAGCAGGCGCCGCCGCGCCGGGCCGATGCTAAAATGAGCGGCGATGATCCTGGCCACCGTTTTCCCGAGCCGTTGCGCTCGCATCAGCCGCAATCGCCAATTTAAGCGGGAACCCGCCTCTAGGCGCAAATTTCCCAAAAACCGGCCTGCGCCCTGGCATCGCCGCTCTAAGCCGAGACGTGCATCGGAATTTCAGCAAACCTTGCCGAAAGCAAGCGGCAAGAGTTTTTGTTGGGCCAACGAAAGCTATACGTACGACGCGGCCGGCAATCGCGAAACCACAACCACCGGCACGGCCGCCACCGATACCCTGCAAGCCACGACTTCGACGACCACCACCGGCAACCAGCTAGAGTCTGACGGCACCTTTATTTACAGCTACGATGCCGATGGCAACGTGGTGCAAAAGGAGCGCATCTCCCAAGCCGAAGCCCCGGATTTTAAGACCGTCTATTCTTACGACAACGCGGGCCGGCTGGTCGAAGCCACGACCGAAGACAACACCGACACGATCACGCAGAACATCGTCTACACCTACAACTCGCTGGGCGAGCGGGTGGGCGAGACCGTGACTGTCGGCGGCACGAGCACTGTCACTAAATTCGCCTACGACCTGGACGGCAACGTCGCCGCCACCTTCACCGGCAGCAACGTGCTCACCGGCACGTACGTCTACGGCCAGGCCGTGGACCAGTTGCTGGCACAGGAAGACGGTTCCGGCAACGTCAACTGGATGATTACTGACCGCGACCAATCGGTTCGCGATGTGGTGCAATACAATGGCACCACGTCGGTCGTCGATCACATCGACTACAATTCGTTCGGCGTGACGATCCGCGAGA
Organism: Pirellulales bacterium; assembly: GCA_036490175.1. Lineage (NCBI taxonomy): Bacteria > Pseudomonadati > Planctomycetota > Planctomycetia > Pirellulales > Pirellulales bacterium. The sequence continues at coordinate 9,044 of DASXEJ010000131.1, forward strand.
GCAATTCCTCGGCCGCGCACATCGACGGCTACGCCGGCTACGTCAACGACCTGGCGCTTGGCATGTTGGAAACCCAATCGCGGATCTACAATCCTTCGACCGGCGAGTTCACCAGTCAGGATCCCAGCGGCTTCTCGGGTAGTCCGAATGGCAATCTTTATGAGTATGCCGGCAATAGCCCGGTGGATACGGTTGATCCGAGCGGGCTGAGTCAGGCTGATCCTACTGACAGTATCAATTTGGGCATTGCCACACCCGACGTCTTTCCAAGCTTTACGGCCGATCCGAAGTTCCTCCAAGACGTGTTGGGCGATCCGCTGCCGGAAAATGCGTTCGACGACGATTACGAGCCGCCCGCCAGCATCGCGTCGACCGCAGCGTCGACCACCGCACCAACCCAAACGCTCTCAAGCGCCGGTTGGCAATTGGCCCAGAGTGGCGCCGGCCTCTTATTCGGCGCTGCCGGCAGCGGAGCTGTACAGGTGGCAAGCGGCTTGAGCGCGCTTTATAACAGCGTGTCCGGGGGAGCGTCGTATTCGGTGAGCGGCCCGTTGCCGGCTCCCGTGAGCACGGTGCAAAACAAGACCATGTTCAGCTTTAATGGCGCAATCGGCAGCGACGGCAGCCTCTCGTATGGCCTGCAAACGGTGAGCACCGGAGCTGGCGGCGCGTCCCAAACAATCCAGTTTAGCGGCGCCAATTGGACCAACAGCGCCTTAGCGCTTACGAACTGGTCGATTAGCAACTCGAGCACCTATCTGAGCCAGACACCGGGGGTCGGATCGTATTCGCGGACAGTGATTACGGACAGCGGTATGTCAACGGAGACTGGGGCATTGGTTCCCGGCACGGTGGAAGACGACTCCCGGCTAGCCAACGGCTCACTAATTTCGGGGCTCAAGCCCCAAGGAACGTTTACTAATGGCGCAAACACTTGGACCCTTTATATCGTTCCAAACTACCAAGTGCGGGACGCCCAAGGCTACGCGATCAACCAAGATGGGAGCACTAACTGGTTTGACCAGTCGGCGGAGGGCCAGGCGGCTGAAGCCGCCCAAGCCGCGGCTGACGCATCGGCGCGGACCAGCCGGCTTGGCCTCATAGACGGAACGCTAGGCGTCGTGCAGGCAATCGGTTCGGTCGTTGCCGCGCCGGAGTCGTTCGGGACTTCGCTCGTCGGCTTTTCTGCCGGAGTTGACAATGCGATCGCGGGCTACTCTGCATACTTCAGCGGAGTTCCGACGCAGACCG
>DASXEJ010000132.1 GCA_036490175.1 Pirellulales bacterium
CACTCGTTCCCATCCAGACGTTGTCGGGCCACTCCAGGCTCGCGGCACACTCGGCAACACGCTCCGGCCGCTTGGTCAGGATTTGGAACGTATGTTGTGACGCCTGACGCATAACGGCAAAGCATCGTTGGATATAGGCGAGCGGAACGTCTTTATGAAATAGGTCGCTCATGGAGTTCACAAAGATGACCCTTGGCTTCTTCCAATGCAGCGGCGCTTCAATCGCGTCAGGCTGCAAGGTCAGCTCAAAGGCATTGCGATAGCGAGGTTGGCCCATGGCCTGTAGACGATGCGCCATGCGCTCCGCGTAGCAGAATTTGCAACCCGGGCTGATCTTTGTGCATCCGGTAACCGGATTCCACGTCGCTTCGGTCCACTCAATGGCAGAGTTCTGCGCCATGGATTGTGCCCTTTTTGGGAGAATTAGCGCAGCAGCAATGTATACAAACGTATACACCCATGCGCACACCCTGTCAATCGAGATGCGACGCGGGCAAATGCCGCGTGAGATAAAATGAATGTCCACGCTACCGCGCCGTGGCGATCGCCTCGGCGGATTTCCAGCGGGTGCCGTCGCGCTCGATGCGGTGGTACAGCGTGTCGCGCTCGACCGGTTCGCGGCCTGCTTCGACGATCAAACGGCGGATCTCGTCGACGGTGAGAACTTCGGGCGTTTCAGCCCCGGCGTCGTGATAGATCAGCTCGTGGCGGACGGTACCGTCGAGGTCGTCAGCCCCATACGCGAGCGCCGTTTGCGCCGTGCCGACGCCGAGCATGATCCAATAGGCTTTGATGTGATCGATGTTATCGAGCATCAATCGCGCGAGCGCCATCGTGCGCAGATCCATCACGCTTGACGGCTTGCGAATATGGCTGAGTCCGGTGTTGTCTGGATGGAAGGCCAGCGGGATGAAGGTCTGGAATCCGCTGGTCTGATCCTGCAACTCGCGGAGGCGGATCAGATGATCGACGCGATGGAACGAGTTCTCGATGTGGCCGTACAGCATGGTGCAGTTAGTGCGCAGCCCCAACTCGTGCGCCGTGCGATGGATGTCGAGCCAATTCTGTGCGTCGGCCTTGTGCTCGCAGATTTGGTCGCGCACCTCGGGATGAAAGATCTCGGCTCCGCCGCCGGGCATGCTTCCCAGCCCGGCCTGCTTCAGATCGACCAGAATATCGCGCATCGACCAACCGGTAAGGTGTTGGAACCAGTTGATCTCGACCGCGGTCCAGGCCTTCAGATGCAGGGCCGGATACGCTTCGTGCAGGATCGAGATGATGTTGCGGTACCAGTCGTATTTGCGCTGGTGGTGTAGACCACCGACGATGTGCATCTCGGTGCAGCCTGAGTCGAGCGCCTCGCGGCCGCGCTCCAGGATCTGCTCGTCGCTCATCAGATACCCTTTCGGGTCGCGCAGATCAGAACGAAATGCGCAGAACGTGCAGCGGTAGACGCAAACGTTGGTGGGATTCAGGTGGGTGTTGATGTTGTAGTAGACGTAATGCGCGTTTTTGCGTTCGCGCACGAGATTTGCCAGAGCGCCGACTTCATTCAACGGCACGGCCGGATTATCGAGAAACATGCCGTCGTCAAACGACAGGCGTTCGCCCGCTTCGACCTTGGCACGAATCGATTCCAGCGACGGTTGAGTGGTCTTAATCATGAATCATCCTCGGCGGGAAAACCGCCCTATCTTGTCTGCTTCTTTTCTTGTTGGTTTGCCCTATCCTAACAACAGCTCGGTTAGCGGCAAATGCCGCTCGGACGTCGGCGATTCGGCGGCCCCTATTTCATGTACAAATCCAGGGCCCCCACGACGAACAGGCCAACGCTGACGATGGCGTTGACGTTGAAGAAGGCGACGTTGACGCGCGTCAGATCGTCGGGGCGGACCAGCCAATGTTCGTAAACCAAAAGCAGCGTCACCGCCGCGATGCCTGTCAGATAAATTCCGCTCAGCAACGGGTATACCACGGGCAATAAGAACAACAGCGCCACCGTGCCCAAGTGGCAGACCGCCGCCAGCCGCAATGCCCCGGCCACACCCAGCCGGGCGGGCACGCTGCGCAGACCACGGCTTTGGTCGTACTCGACGTCCTGGCAGGCGTAAATGATGTCGAAGCCGGCGACCCACAGCAGCACCGCTCCGCCGAGCACCACAGGAGGCCACGCTACTTCACCACGGACAGCAATCCAGGCCGCCACCGGAGCGAGCATGAGCGCCGCCCCGAGCCAAAAATGGGCAAGCGCCGTGAATCGTTTCGTATAGCTGTAGCCCAGCAGAAATGCCAGCACCGGCAGCGAGAGAATCAGCGGCAACCGATTTGGCAAGAAAAGCAGCGTGGAGGTAACGAAGGCCACCGTGCAAGCAACTGCAAATAGCGTAACGCTGGCTACGCTCAACAGCCCTGCAGGCAAGTGCCGCCCGCTGGTACGCGGATTCTCGGCGTCGAACTTTCGATCGGCCAGCCGATTGAACGCCATTGCCGCGCTGCGGGCAAACACCATGCACAAGACAATGCCCCCCAACTCCTGCCAGCGCCACAGAACGGGCGGCTCTGCGTGCGCCGAAAGCGTCCACGCCATGACGGCCGACAGCAGCGCAAACGGCAGCGCAAAGATGGTATGGCTGAAACGGATCATCTCGAGAATCATGCGCAGGCGTTGCATCACGCGGTCCGTACTTGTCGTCTTTTTTTGATTCAGAGGATGATGATCCGCAGAGGACGCAGATTTTGCATCTATTAATTGTCGCCCCAGCGTTTCATCAATGTTTGCGGCACGCCCAACTGATCGCAAATACGGGCCACCACGAAATCGATCAAATCGCGGATCGAATTCACGCCTTGATAAAAACCGGGCATAGCCGGTAGCACCACGGCGCCGGCTTCGACGGCACGGCGCATGTTGTCTAATTGCACTAGCGAGAGGGGGGTTTCTCGCGGCACGAGGATCAACTTGCGGCGCTCCTTTAGATGCACGTCGGCCGCACGGTGGATCAAGTTGCCCGATGCCCCGTGGGCGATCGCGCTGAGCGTTCCGCCCGAGCAGGGGCAAACGACCATGCCGTCGCTCAAGGCCGAACCGCTGGCCATCTCTGCAAAAAAGTTCTGATAGTGGTGATAGCGCACGCGGCCGGGCACGCCACTGTGCGCAGCCGCCGAGGAGCTTGCGGCCATGGCGCTGCCAGACGGCGCGCCGATATGCCAGGCGTCGACGCCGATGAGTTCGCGAAGTTTCTCGAACCGTGCGAGAGCCGCCAGCTCCTTGCGCGTCGGCAACAGGCTGTCTAGACGGAACTCGGCCAGATCGATTTCGATCCCCAGTTCCTGGCGCAGCACCGCCTGGCCGGCCGGGCTGATCGACAACTGCACATCGCAGCCGGCAGCCACTAGCACATCGAGCAAGCGAATGGCGTAGACCACTCCACTCGCGCCGGTGATGGCGACGACAATGTTGCGTTTCATTTCGCACCCACGTACAGGGTGGCCACGCCCAAGGTCAGCGGATAGTGCCGCACGTCGTGCAAACCTGCGGCGCGCATCCGCTCGGCCAAGGCCTCGCCCGAGGGGAACTCATCGACACTTTCGGGCAGATAATTGTAGGCGTCTAGCCGATTGCGCGCGAGTGCCTGGCCGATGCGCGGCAGCACGTTGCGAAAGTACCAGCCATAGATCGCGCGGAACGGCTGCCAGCGCGGCTGCGAGAATTCGAGCACCGCGACATGCCCGCCCGGCTGGCACACGCGTACCATCTCGCGCAAGCCGCGGTCGGTGTCGGTGATATTGCGGAGGCCGAACGCGACACAAACGATCTCGAAGTGATCGTCCGGCAGCGGAAGCCGCTGAGCGTCGGCCTCGAGGAAGCCGAGTTGGCCATTGGCGCCAGCACGGCGGGCCTTGGCCTCGCCAATGACAAGCATCTCGTGGCAGAAATCAGCCCCCACTACACGGGCGGTCCCCCGGCTGGCCCGCAAATAGGCGAGCGCCAGGTCACCGGTTCCGGTACAGAGATCGAGGATCGGCCCTGCCGCACGCGGTGGCACGCGACGCACGGTCCTCCACCGCCAGTAATGGTCGATCCCCATCGACAGCAGGTGGTTGAGAAAATCGTAGCGACCGGCGATCTCGCCAAACATGCGGCGTACCCGAATTTCGGATTTATCGACGGCCATAAAGCTAGAACGACGGAAGGAATCGCGATGGTTTGGGCGGCGCCTGCAGGACGTTGGCCGTTGGTAGGGCCGCCGTGCCTGACATGGCCCCCGGCGGCATCCCGCTCGGCTACAGAGCTAACCGCTGGCGGCACTTGATCATAACAGCATCCGCACGGCTGTTGAGTGGGGTTAATTCGCCGCGGAATGGCCGGTCTTACAACCGAGCGTCTTGCGGCCGCGCAAAGCGGTATCCGCCGCCAGCCCCCTGCGCTATGATTCACGACATTCCCAGGAAACACGCCATGCCTACGATTCATGTCCATTTTTTACCGCGGTTGACCACGCCCGAGGCGCTGAGCGGCGCCACTGTAGTGGTGATCGACGTGCTGCGGGCCACGACCACGATCACCACGGCCCTGGCCGCGGGGGCCGCGCAGGTTATTCCGTGCGGCGAATTGGACGACGCCCGGCGGATACGCGAGGAGTTTGCCGCAATACGGCCGTCGGTTGCGGCCCTGCTCGGCGGCGAGCGCGGCGGCCTGCCGATCGAGGGCTTTGACCTGGGAAACTCGCCCGCAGAGTACACGCCAGCCCGAGTCGAGGGACGCACGATCGCGTTCACCACCACCAATGGCACCCAAGCGATGCTGCATTGCCGGCAAGCGTCGCAAGTACTGCTGGGTGCGTTCGTGAATCTGCAAGCGGTGGTAGCACGGGTGCGCAACGCAGAGAATCTTCACATTGTCTGCGCTGGCACCCAGGGAGAGATTACGCGTGAAGACGTGCTGGCGGCCGGCGCCATCGTGCATCGGCTGATGCTGCCCGACGACCCGCACGCCGCCGGAGCCTGGTCGCGTGTCGAGTTGAACGATCAGGCCCGCCTGGCGCGTGATGCCTGGCAGGCCGCGCTGCCGCCGGCCGAGTTGCTGCGATCAAATGCCCCGCCCCAGTGGCTCGCCAAAACCTTGGCTGAGACCAAAGGAGGGCGCAATCTGACACGCGTGGGTCTGGCGCAAGACATCGCCGATTGCGCGGCGCTCGATCGCTATCCGATCGTGCCCGAGCTGGATATTTCCCGTTGGCAGATACGGGCCTGCGAGTCGTCTTAAGAAGCCCCGCGTTGCCCGGCATCGCCGCGGCGCCCGGGATGGCCTGCGGTCAGACGCGGACCTTGGCGTAGTTGGCCCTAACGTACTCGTCGGCGTCGTCCAGCGATTCAAAGCGCATGGCGTCCGCGATGTTCGCCGACCAGTTCGTGCCCGTCCAAACCTGATAGTCTTGTTTCAGGTGGCGTGGCGCGCGCTTGGCGGACGCTTCTGCCGTGTGGTCCGACGAAATGACAAAGTGCCGGTCCTGGGGTCGCGTCAATATGCCCATGGCTCTCGCTCCGCTGTCCACTGAACGCTACGCGTCGTGGGAGATTGGATAACGGATTTCGTACCTGGTCATGCCGTTGACCTTCTGTGCCAATTCCTTGACGAGGGAGTTCTCGCGGTACTCGGCAATGCTCATGGAATGCCGTGCCCATTGGCCGGCTTTGAACATAAAAGTATCTTTGTCGGCATTTTCGAGCAGGATAAACGGCTTATCGTATTCGGTCTTGGCCTTTCGCTCGATAGCGGCTGCGGCACGACGTTCAGCCGGTGCGGGCGCCGGAGCAATGGGCCGCGGACTATGTCGCTTGTCGTTGTATCTGCGCTTTTTACCCATCAGTGAACGCTCCTAGTGCTTGTCGAGTCCGAACCCGGCGTCTTGAGCAGCTAACTTTATTGCGATCGGAACGACACCGCTCGGCCTGGCGTCACGGTAAACTTTCCCGTCGGCGTGCCGAGCACTCAGGTGCCACGGGCAGTCGAACTAAATACGTCCGCTGCTCACACTTCTGCGCGCTGATAACTAGGGGTAGCGGTCGCCGCGTTTTGGCGCACGGTCTTCGCGCCGCTTTGCTTTAATGACTGTCAGCGTGCAGCCATTTCGACCCGCTGCGCAGCTCCTCACAAGTGCAACTCAATCAAAATCCTGGCCGAGATCGGACACGGGCCAAGATGGCATGCTGCCAACGAGGATAGAGCAGGGGCGGCTGCAAGAGCGACAAGCGCGACTGAACCCTTTACCGAGCAACCGTACTGTAGCAGCTTGTGGTCAAGATGCGATAGACGATCATCGGATTAGCCGCCTTCGACAGCACAAAAAGGCCTGTTCGGCGAGATTTTGCCGCTCGTCGACGTCCTTGATCTCAATAATCGTCGGCCGGAGGACACATTGGTGGACGAAACTCGGTCAAAATCAGCTTAGTTTTATGCTGCCCATTCTCGGGCTGCATTCAAGCTGGTATAATGCAGTGCCGATATGGATGGGCGGCGCGCGAGCAATGTGCTCGACGCATTTCGGCTCTCACGTCAACTCGCCAGGCGAATTGACGATTCAGTTGTTGGCTAAGTTGTCGACAAACTGCGGAACACACTCTTGTCGTTCCGGCTCTGGGTCCGTCACATGCGACGGTATCCGCGTTGAAACCGATTCTTCCAAGGAACGAATCATGGCACGTGACATTGACTATGCGGCGATCGCGGTGAACCGCGCAATTGTGGAGAAGTTCGGTCGTAGCAACGACCTGCAGAAGCTAACACTCACGGCTGGTGAGAAAACGATCGCCGTTTGCGACGGTGAGTGCACCGTTGAGGGAACGAGAGATAATCTGCTGGCCGCCTTGCGCCGCGCCGAGACGTACGCGGATTTCTGGCAATTGGCCCAGCCCGCGGCATAAAACCCGACAAACGATCGCGGCTATTGCGGCCTCCCCGCGCTACTTTTCCGGTCCCGCCGCTCTGCGCGTCATCGACAGCCTCAGCCTGTTGCCGCGACGATGTCGAATCGACATGACGTTCCCGGTTCACGCTGAGAACATCCGCATGACACATGCGGTCGTTTATCTGCGACAACAGTATGGCGATTCGCGTCAGCCACTGATCGTGGTCATAGATCGGCTGAACGTCTGTCGTGCGGCCGTCCGCCAACTGCGTCAATCTGGTGCGCGTTGGTTGCACGTCGAATGGCTGCCAGTCTAGGCGCGGGAACTCAATCCTATCGACGCGATTTGGCCGTATGCCAAGTACCCCAGCGTGGCCAACTTCGTGCCCGACGACGTCGATCATCCGCGCCATGTCATGATCGAATTCCTCGGCGACCCGCAATGGGCAACCGCCTCAAACGCCTTTTTTTTAAAACTGAGGAATGGCCGCGATGAGCCTGAGTGCGGCTCATCGGCCGCACGGACCGGAGGAATATTCGCCTCGACTGGCTGGCTCGTCGTGAAGTTTTTCGATACTACAAGTGCTACGGGACGTGACGGTCCCCGCGTCTGCCTAACGCGTAGACCCTCCGGCACGAACGCCAAAGGGTCGGGAGGGGTTCTGCCTCCGACCGACAGGCGGCAATATGCGATTACAGAGCCCTACAGATCAGGAGACTTGTCATGAAAATCGTCGTCATCGGCGGCAGCGGTCTCATCGGGAAGAAACTCGTGAACAACCTTCGTGAGCGCGGCCAGCAAGTTGTGGCAGCCTCTCCCTCATTAGGCGTGAATACACTGACCGGCAAGGGCCTGGCTGAAGCTGTACACGGCGCGGAGGTCGTCGTCGATGTCGCGAACTCGCCGTCGTGGGAGGACCAGGCGGTTATGGAGTTCTTCGAGACATCAACGGGCAATCTGCTGGCTGCGGAAGCATCCGCCAATGTGCGGCATCACCTGGCACTGTCGGTCGTCGGCACCGAGCGCCTCCTGGCAAGTGGCTACTTCCGCGCTAAGATGGCGCAGGAGAATTTGATCAAGGCTTCTCGCGTACCGTATACGATTGTTCGCGCAACGCAATTCTTTGAGTTCGCAGGGGGCATCGCCGATTCGGCAAGCGACGGGAAAACGGTTCGCTTGCCACCCGCTATGATGCAACCAATCGCGTCGGAGGATGTCGCTAGCGCGCTCGCCGATATTGCCGTTCAAGAACCTTTGAACGGCACGCTCGAGCTGGCGGGCCCCGAACCGATCCGCATGGACGAGCTCGTCCAACGATTCTTGACCGCACGCCACGATGCGCGGCGCGTGACGACCGATGTTCAGGCGCTCTATTACGGAATCAAGGTGAATGATCAAAGTCTCACTCCCGGTGACCACCCGCGTATCGGCCCGACACGCTTCCAAGAATGGCTGAACCGCTCGGCGTGAGCAAGTTCCGGACGTGCCGCGCACATTCGGAAAAAATTGACGGGGCATCAAGTGGGAAGTCGAGGATAACGACCGAATAACGTGACGACCTGACGCCCTCTCGCGCGACCGGCTCGGGCTTGCCACAAGCGGACGAGCTGCTCGCTGAAAATCACCAAGATACACCGCGTTCGCATTGACCGGCGGATTGACCGAGAATGACGCGCACGCGTTTGAGTGAGTTCCTGCGATAACGCCGAGGCGGCATCCCCTAGTCTGTGACCTACCGGTATTGAGCAGAAGCATTCTACTACCAAGTCAGGTATCATCAGGTGGTTCTCGAAGTTGCCATACTCGACGTTGTCCCGGGTCAGGAAACCGCCTTTCAAGCGTCGTTTGCGCAAGCGCAACACATCATTTCATCCATGCCGGGTTACCTCAGCCACAATCTCAAGCGGTGTTTAGAAAAACCGTCAAGGTACATCCTCCTGGTTTCTTGGGAGAAGCTTGAAGATCACACGGTAGGATTTCGCGGATCGGCGGAATATGGGCGGTGGAAGTCGTTGCTGCATCACTACTACGATCCGTTTCCAATGGTCGAACACTACGTTGACTCCGGCGTCTAGCGACCGCCTTCGATCCAGAATTGGCGCGGCAGTTCCGCAATCTTGTACGTAGCTGCAGATCGTGAAAAAGACAAATGCTCACCGAGACGTTCCAGAGACGAAATATCTAGACCGAGCCCAGGCGGGCGCACAGGCGCTACCTTTGCCGGCGTCGATGTCAGCTTCGGCCAGAACGTTCTGTTGACTGTCTGACCCTCGTACGGAAAATCGCATCGTCATTCGATCCATCCAACCGCGTATCTTCCAGGTTTCGCCTTTCGGCCTCCAACCGACAAAGAGCTCACTTATGCGACTTATCACGCTAACCGGCTTGCTGATTTGCTCATTGGCTGCCACCCTCCGCGCCGCCGGCAACGACGCCGACCGTTTCCTGGAAACCGCCAAGAAGTTGATCCAGGCCATCAATAGCGATGACTCGCCCGCCATCCAGGCAAGCTTCGGCACTCAGATGCAGCAAGCGTTGCCGCCCGACAAGTCCACTCCCTTTTTTCGCCAACTTGTGACCGCCAAAGGCAAGTTAAAAGAAGCCGGCGCGCCACAAGTCGCTGGTTCCACCGCCATCGTCCGCGTGACGGCCGAGCGCGGAGCTTGGGACTTCAAAATCACCCTGGAGCCCGCCGGAAAAATCGCCGGACTGCTCGTCACCCCGGCTGCGGCCAATGCGCCCGCGCCCGCTTCCGGCCCGCGATTTACCAAAGTGGTCAACAAACTTATCCAGGCGATCAATAACGACGATGCCGCAGCCATCCAGGCAAGCTTCGACGCTCAGATGCAGCAAGCACTGCCGCCCGACAAGGCCACTCCCTTTTTCCGCCAGCTTGTTGCTGCCGTCGGCAAGTTGAAGGAGGCCGGTGTCCCTCAGGTCACCGGATCCACCGCCATCGTGCGCGTGACGGCCGAGCGCGGAGCTTTGGACTTTAAAATCGACCTGGAACCTGCAGGCAAAATATCGGGACTCACCGTGACTCCGCCTGAGTCCGTTCCAGCGGTCGACGCGACGGCCGTCCCGCGCAGCCGCACCGCCATGCAACTTCCGTTTCGAGGCGAGTGGTACATCTTTTGGGGCGGAGACAATGAAAAGGTCAACTACCACGTCGGCGTGCCTGGCCAGCGCCGCGCCGCCGATATCATCATCAGGGGCGCCGACAAACGCTCTCACAAGGAAAGCGGCCGACGCAACGAAGATTACCTCGTCTACGGGCAGCCAATCCTGGCCGCAGCCGCCGGAACCATCGTCACCGCGATCGACGGCGTCCCCGATAACGAACCGGGTTCAATGAATCCTTTGTGCGCCGTCGGAAACTGCCTGATTATCGACCAGGGCTCCAACGAGTTCGCCGTCTATGCACATCTCAAGCCCGGCTCACTGCGCGTCCGCCGCGGCGACAAGGTGCGCCAGGGCCAGGTGGTCGCCCTCTGCGGTAACAGCGGCAATACCAGCGAGCCTCACCTCCATTTTCATCTGCAGGATAATGCCCTTCTGCAGAACGGCGCCGGCATCACCCCCTATTTCACCAACGTGAAGTGCCGCCGCGGGGATGACACTCTAACGGATGAGGAATACACCTTTCTGCAAGGCGATTTCATTCAGCCCACAACCAAGAAGTAACGCCGGGCTGATCACGCGGCTCGCTGTCGCGGCGAGCGGGCCGTGGTCAAATTACTCAATGGCCAGTTTCTGAATCCTCGAATTCCGGGCATCGGCCACGTAGAGATGGTGCTGGCTGTCGAATGCCAGTCCGTGAGGCAGCCGAAATTGGCCCGCTTCTGTTCCCTCGCCCCCCAGTCTGCAAACAAAGTGCCCTTGGGGCGTGAACTTGTGCACGTAGTGGTTGGTCGACGTCACCCACACCTGATCCTGATAGTCGACCGCGATGGCCAGGGGACCTGGCATGTACTTGTGACCGCCAAAATGTCCGGGCGCCACTTCGTTATCTCCCCAGGCGAGCAGAAACGTGCCGTCGGGATTGAACTTCTGCATGCGACCGAGGGAAGCCTCGGTCGTGTAGAGGTCGCCCTGGCTGTCGAAGGCCAGGAAGTGCGGGCCGCCGCCACGGCCTCGCTGCGAGGCGTTTCCGCCAAATTCACCCGTCGCTACGCCATGTTTGCCCCAAGCGCTGATGGGCTCGCCTTGTGGTGATAGCCGCTGCACGCGTTGGTTCGCCTGATCGGCAATATAGATCGATCCATCTCGTCCAAAGGCGATGCCGCCCGGTTGGTCAAACTCTCCGGGGGCGGCTCCCTGCTTGCCGAATTCTCTGACTAATTTGCCGGCCGGATCGTAAACGGCAACTTTGTGCTTCATCATATGCGAGACATAGAGAAGGCCCTCTTTGTCCAGGGCCAGCCCGCCGGGCATGGGATCGGTCTCGAAGCTTCCCAGAAACCGTCCCTCTTGATCGAATTTTTGCACGCGCGATTTGGCCTCGGCGTTGCTCTGCCGGAAGTCGGTAATCAGAATTTCGTCTTTTTGGTTCACCGCAACCGCAATGGGAATGTCGAACTCTCCGTCGCCATGCCCGTTGGTTCCCCATGTCAGTACCACTTGGGGAGTTGATTGGGATTCGTCCTGGCCGTCGGCTCGTGCCCAGAGGGGTGATGAAATGAGCGAAGCGAGCCCGCATCCGCTTACGCTTAAGAAATCCCGGCGGCGCAGTTTCATGGGACTACTCACTGTTTTCTGGCTCGTTCCCGGATAGCCTGTCGGGATTCAATGGTCCCACGGTTTCGTGGACAAGGCAAGCGTTCGCCCGATGCCGGCTCGTTTCAGCCACCGAAAACGGCGGCGGGCCGATAATCTCAAAACAAATGGTCGAGATTACGAGATAGCGGCAAACCCCTCGAACATGTCGCCTGGCTAGGTAGCGTCGTGCTTGCAGAGAACGGCTTTCATTGCCGCACTCTTGGCATAGTCGAGCGGAGTCTTTCCGCCCTTGTTCTTGATTCGTGGATCCGCGCCACTTGCCAGCAGCAGCTTGGCGATCTCTAGCGCACAAGCGCTTTTGCCGGCGGTTGCGGGCGCTCCTGTAGTCGTGACCGCCCGGTGCAGCGGAGTTGATTTGCTCTTCTTGTCAAGAATATTGACGTTAGCGCCATGGGCAATGAGTTCTTTTACCGCCGCGGGACTTCGAAATCGCACGGCGCGATGCAGCGGCGTGACCCCGTTTGCGTCCCTCTCGTTGACGGAGACGCCACATTGGACGAGATGCCGAATGACGAGAACCTGAATCTTGGGATTAGGGGCATGCGCCGAACTCGCAGCCAACAACGCCCCACTCGGATCGCCATCATCGCGGATCATCTTCTTGAGGTCATCAAGCCGCAGTTCAAAAGCTGCTTGTTGTAGTTGGTTCATGGCGTGTTCTGGCGTTCGCCGGTTGCGCAGTCGGCGTGGCGGTTTTGCTCTTCAGTGACGTACGCCAACAGAAAGAGCCCCGTTCATGGAAATAGATGTCACCGCAGGGTGCCGTCACCGCTGCCACAATATCATTATCATTCTTGGATGACCGTGTACGAAATATCGTCCAGGTAGACGTCCTGGCTGTTACCGTCGATCCACGAGGTTACGATGCCGAAGCGGTCAAAATTCGTCGTCTGGTTACTGTCGCTGGAATCCAGAACGAACGTGCTCGACTTGCCTTCCAACATGACGGTGATTCGACCATTGCCGCCCGTGCCGGCCGGTTTGTATTCCATGCTCCAGTCGCGGCTCTTGCCATCAGGTTGAATGGTCGGAAAGTCGCGGACGCTGCCGAGCTTGCTACCGCCTCCCTTTACTCGTAGGACGGGATAAAACCTGAACCCTTCGCTGCTGGGTCCTTCGATATGGATTCCCAAGACGCTTTCGGGCAGACCGTCGCGCTGTGATTCATTGGATCGCATGCTGTCCGCCGCGTTGTAGAAACCGAACAGCGTGGTGCTGTCGCTGACGCCGCGGGTCATGGCGATCTTCCCCGATGCTTTCAGGGGCTTGTCGAGCGTGAGCGGTCCCACGCGATCTCCATAGCAAGCCATTCGTTCGGGATAGCGGCAGTCGCCGCGAAACATCAGGCCGCCAAGCTCGCCCTTATTTTTCCCACCGGCGAAGCTTGTACCGCTGAATCCAAAGTCAAACCGTGGTCGTATGATCCGCGCTGGCGAGGTCTGGCGATTGCTGCGACTGTCCCATTGCGGATCCTGGGCGAAGGTCTCGGCTGGACCGCCGTTGACAGAGATGTCGTCAAACCAGGCCTCCGAGCCGGAATCGGCGCTCTTCATGACATTCATGATGCCGAAGCGGTTGAATTTCGCTCCGTCGTCCTTGTGCGATTCGTCTAAAATGCAGATCGCGGTGCTATTGCCAATCGTCGCAGTTACAACTCCGCGACCCTGCTCGCCCGAGGGATCGTAGCTGAGGGTCCACTTGATGCTTTTCCCGCACGCGAATCCGATCAGATTCATCCGACCGGTGTTCGGATCGACCACGGAAGGAAAGGGCGTAGTATCACCGCCGGCGCGCCATTTTGAGGTGCAGTACTCGACATACGCGAAGAACGATTCACCACGGCCATTCAGCCGAATCGCGATCGTATTGGGAGTTCGCCATTCGTTTAGCGTGTCAGAATTGAAGAAGCCCAGCAGCAGATGGGTGCTTCCCGGGCCGATTTGCATCGTGCCCGCTGCACTGAGCGGCTGGTCGAAGGTCACCGGCTGAATTGCCTGGCCGTAGAAGGCGACTTGTCCGTCTGGCGAGATAAAACCTCCCATCTCGCCGGGCGAGGCGCCGCCGGCATGCCGGGTATCGGCATTAAATCCAAAGTCTTGCCGGACATGCTTCGCTTCGCGCGTGCGAGCAATGCGGTTGTTCGTACCCAGCCAGCCTGGATCGCGATCGAACGACTCGGTCTTCATCGTCATTCCGTCGGTTGGCTCGGCCGCGTGCATTTGCACGTGGGCTGGCCATGTGACGATAAATATGCCGAGCGCCGCGCCGGCAGAAGCCCTGTAAACAATGCTCGACGACATCACGTGTATCTCCTTCGTTAGAAACAGCCATTGTATCGCTCGAAGAGTCGCTTGCTGTCCAGCATTGTTATTCCTGGCGTAGCACTTGCCCCCTTGGGCCGGGCGAATGCTTTTCAACTCCCGTGTAGATCGGAGGCGACAATATGTTGCTTGGCTGCGGCAAGCAGCGCGGGCAGATCGACGACCAGTCACGGCCGCCCGTCATTTCACACAATCGTCCGAGTCTGCCGAACGCCGAAGCTGTTCCATCAACGCGATAGGTTTCTCACGCCGGCAACGAACGTCCTCAACAGATGGCGCCTGTATTTTTTGTTAGATACTTTCACCTCCCATTATTAATGATGACGTTGGTTGCTTTTGCTGTCTCGCGTTTTCTAGCGCAGTTCGCGTGTGGGAAAGATGCCGCAAATACCGCTGACACATAACTTTTAGGTGCCCCACGCAGCGCGCATTGGCCAATGAGCGCATAATGCGAATACCACCACGTCGGGTGGACGTCGAGCCGACCACGCGAGGCAAGAAACCGCACGCAGAACGAAGAGGGAAAATATTCGCTTTGCGCTTGATTCTGCTGTAGATACCTTTCTAGAATTGCGGCTGTGTCCTTTCCATCAAGCCCGTTGTGCAACTGATTAGGGCTCCAGGCTGCTTTCGAATGGGCAACGCTAATGACTGAATAGAAAGGGAAGCCAATGAGGTGCAATCTGTTGCGAACGCTCGTGATCGCCGCGCTCGGCTTGGCCGCGATCAGCAACCACGCAAGCGCGGGACCGGTGACTTTCACCATTGATCCCACGCAAAGTTCCTTGCAAGCCATTGCCTATCTTGGTGGGCCACCGTCAGGTGGTGGTACTCAAATCACCACGGCTCAATCGGGCACGAGCGACACGACCAGCCTGTATGGCTCTCTCGTCGCTGATACCGCCGCAGCCGGGGGAAACATTAGCTTCCCTGGCGGGAGCAATGTGAATTACACATACCAACCCGGAAACTTTCTGCCGGATGCTAACGGCGGCGATGCCACGGGTCCGGACCCGGCCGGGACGGGTGGCGCCCCTGCGCAGTTCGGACTGCTGGTGAACATCCCGGGCCTTGCCACCGGGTATATCTCGATCAGCTCAGCGCTGTCGGATATTTCTGACTTTTCCGCTGGTGGAACTCCGCTGTCTGGCGGTTCGTTCGACGCCACTCAGCAGAACGTTCTTGTTACTCAAGGTAGCATCGCGTACTGGATCTCTGCTCCGGCGCTTTCAGCGACCCCCCTCTTCGGTTCGTCGGTCATAGCGCCGCCGACTCTCGCGGCGCAAAACGGCGTCGATAGCGCTGGTAACAGCAATGGGCAAGTCGGCAGTGTGACCACCATCGGAGGCGTGACTACGATCACGCTGCCGATCTTTGCGGACCAAGTGGTCAGCGTCAGTGGTCTGCCAGTCGACGTTGTCTTTACCGGCCAGATCGTGGCCACCGCTACCGTTCCTGAGCCGACGACGTTCGCGTTGGCTGGCTTTGGCATCGTCGGCTTGATGTTGGTTGCCACTCGTAGACTACGAAGGAGCTAGGCCTGCTGGCTGCTTCGCCGTCCATAGAACAAGGGCTGGTTTTCCACAACGGGGAACCAGCCCTTTCTTTATTGTCCGGACGGTAAAGGCTCTTCGTGGCGGTTTTCAATCTGGCCAGTTGTGCAACCGGTCTCTGCGCGGCAGCGCAAAGTAACAACGTGCCTTCCGAGTCGTCGGCAGCCGCCGGAACAGGGCTGCCTAAAGGCCGATCCTGCAACGCTCTCGCCTTATTTCTGGCCGCGATGTGCATTGGGGATGAAGGCTGGCCATACTGGTAGCGATCTCGCTGACGTCGACAATGCCTTCAGCCTTTCGGGGAACCTGAGTGATGCGCGCAACCGGCCCGACAGTGTTCGCAGCTATGATGGTTTTCGCGACGTGGTGCGTCGACTTTCCTGCCGGCACGGTCTGCGCATTCGAAACGGAATCGCCCGCCACCCAGGGCGTGACCTTGCCTAAGACGCAAGCGTTCGCGCTGACGTCGCGCGTTGGAAAGCGCGAGTATCGAATCCTTGTCGCGGAACCCGATAATTCGCCGCCTGCGACCGGCTATTCCGTCATCTATGTGCTCGACGGCAACGCGGCCTTTGCGACGATGGTCGATATCGCACGAACGCAACGACGTGGCGGCGCCATTATCGTTGGAATCGGTTATCCGGGTGACGTCCCATTTGATCCACGTCGGACCTACGATTTCACCCCTTCGTCGAAACGGGACAAGCTCGGCGCGCTGTTCGGTGCCAGCGAAGAGCCGACCGGGGGCCAAGATGAGTTCTTGGATTTCATCGACAACGAGTTGAAGCCGACTATCGAAAAACGATTCGAAGTGAATCGCGGCCGTCAGACATTAATAGGACACTCACTCGGAGGCCTGTTCGTTCTGCACGTTCTGTTCACTCGTCCGCAGTCCTTTCAGAATTACGTCGCCGGCAGCCCGTCGATCTGGTGGAACGACCAATCGGTACTTGAAGAGGAGCGCCGCTTCCACGCGAACGGCGCGGCCAAAGTCGATCTGCTGGTGTTTGTCGGCGAGTTGGAGACCACTTACATGGTGCAGGACGCACGCCGCCTTGCCGAACGTTTGGGACCGCTGTCAGCTGCCGGGCTGCGGGTTTATTTCACGCCCTTTGAAAACGAGAATCATGTTTCTGTATTGCCCGCCGGCCTGAGTCGCGCCTATCGGTTGGCACTCGACGGCAGTGACCGCTAATTCCGTCGCGTTTTGGTGATCGCTCGACATGAAATCGAAATGAGGAGCATGATCGTGCCATCGTCCCTCCGGAAAGCGATTAACTTGGCTGGGATCTTGATCGCGCTGTCGCCCGGCTACGAAGGCGGCCGATTAGCATTTAATTCCGCCCGGGGGGACGAAGTCGATGAATACGTTGAAGCACAACGCGCGCAATTGCGAATCCCAGGACTGGCGTTATTGGTCGTTAAAGACGGTCGAACGATCAAGGCCCAAGGCTATGGATTAGCCAATGTCGAGCTTCAAGCGCCGGTCACTGCGGAATCGATATTTCAACTAGGTTCGGTCGGCAAGCAGTTCACAGCAACAGCTGTGATGATGCTGGTCGAACGTGGCAAGTTGGCGGTCGACGATCCCGTCAACAAGTACTTGACCGCGGCACCGGACAATTGGCATGCCATCACGATTCGGCACTTACTTTCGCATACCGCCGGCGTTGGGGATTTCTCTGCGTCCTTCGATATGCGCAAGGATTGCACGGAGGACGAGCTGCTGAACGCGATCTTTCAGATTCCGCTGCACAGCGCGCCAGGCGAAGGGTGGCATTACAGCAATCCAGGATACGTTGCACTGGGGATCTTGATAGGCAAAGTCACAGGCCAGTTCTACGGCGATTTTCTGCGCGACCAGATCTTCCGGCCTTTGGGCATGACAGCGACGCGCATTATCAGCGAAGACGATATCGTGCCGCACCGCGCTGCGGGGTATCGCCTGGTCGATGGAGAACTCAAGAATCAGAAATGGGTTTCGCCCACGATGAATTCAACCGCCGACGGCAGTCTCTACACGAACCTGCTCGACATGGCGAAATGGGATGCCGCATTAAGCGACAAACGGCTACTCAAAACGGAAACGCTCGAGCAAATGTGGACGGTCGCGACTCTGAACGACGGCAAGCCAAACCCAGGCAACTACGGCTTCGGATGGTTTTGCGAAGAGATCAACGGACACAAGGTTGTCATGCACTCAGGAGCCTGGCAAGGGTTTGTTGCTCATATTGCCCGCTACCGGGACGATAAGCTCACAGTAGTAATGCTGGCGAATTTGTCTGCGGATTCGTCCAAGGGTTTTTTCAAAATCGGCCAAACCGTCGCCGGCATGTACGTGCGTGAGCTCGCGCCGGCGAGGGACTAGCAATCTCTGCAGAGCCATAGCCGTGCTCCAATTGCGCGATTTCGCGCGCCGAATCTCCACACCCGCCTGGCGAGCTTGGCACTAAACCAAGGTTGTTTTCATGTTCGCTGGCACGTGCGTAGACGGCCGCTGAAACCAACGCGTTCAGCCACCTACCGTCGGCTGACCCTGGCGCCGTCGGCGGTGCTTCCTGCGGTAGACCAGCGGTATGCCTCGGCGGTACACTGAGCCGCTTCGGATGCCCCCACTCAACCTAACCTCTCCGGCCACGGTCGAGGGATGAAGGACCCAGCAGCACGATGGACATGGACAAACTGGTTTCGCTCTGCAAACGGCGAGGCTTTCTTTTTCAGTCGAGCGAAATCTACGGCGGCCTCAACGGCTTCTGGGACTACGGGCCCCTGGGAACCGAGCTGAAGCGCAATATCAAGGAGGCCTGGTGGCGCGACATGATCACCGGCCACGACGATATCGCCACGCCCGCCGGCGCCCCCAGCGCGTTCCAGATGGTCGGTCTCGACTCGACCATCATCATGCACCCACAGATCTGGAAGTGCTCGGGCCACTACGACTTGTTCCACGATTTCATGGTGGATTGCCGCGAGTCGAAAAAACGCTACCGCCACGACCAGGTACGCGGCCGCTGGGTCTCTTATCAAGGGAAGCGGGCCTTTGTCGCCACGCAGTCCGGCGGTGAAGAGGGGCTGGCCGAATCCGAACAGCGAGGGCTGAAGTTCTTTGGCCTGAGGGCGAAAGATGCCGAACGGCTGGCCTGGGAAGGTCCCTTGGTAAGCCTGACGACCGTGGCCGACTTTGCCGATGTACTAGGGCCCGACGCCAAGGCGATCGGCACCCTCACCGCGCCGCGCGAATTCAATCTGATGTTCAAGACGTACGTCGGCGCGCTCAGCGGCGAAGAAGGGGCGGCCTTTCTGCGGCCCGAAACGGCGCAGGGTATCTTCGTCAACTTCAAAAACGTCGTGGACAGCAGCCGCGTCAATGTGCCCTTCGGCATCGCGCAGGTGGGCAAGAGCTTCCGCAACGAGATCACGCCCCGCAACTTCACCTTCCGCTCGCGCGAGTTCGAGCAGATGGAGATCGAATTCTTCTGCCATCCCAGCCAATCGCCCGACTGGTACAAATACTGGCGCGACCGCCGGTACCGCTGGTATACCGACCTGGGTCTGGCCGGCGAGCGGCTCATTCTGCGCGACCATCACAAGGATGAGTTGAGCCATTATTCCTGCGGCACCGCCGACATCGAATACGCCTTTCCGTTTTTGCCGCCGGGAGAGTTTGGCGAGTTGGAAGGGATTGCCCACCGCGGAGATTTCGACCTGCGTAGCCACATGGAAGGCAAGCTGGTGCGCGAAGGCGACTCGCTGGTGGTCGAGAAGGATGCCGAGGGGAAGCCGCGCCATCGCGGCAGCGGCAAGGACTTGTCTTACTACGACGACATTACCCGCGAGCGTTTCATCCCGCACGTGATCGAGCCCTCGGCAGGCGCCGATCGCGCCACGCTGGCCTTCCTGTGCGAGGCATATCAAGAGGACAAGGTGCCGGACGAGCATGGCAACCCGCGCGAGCGCGTGTTCCTGCGGTTGCACCCGCGGCTGGCTCCGATCAAAGCGGCGGTGTTCCCGCTGGTGAAGAAAGATGGCATGCCCGAGGCCGCCCAAAAGATTTACCGCGAGCTAAAAGGGCGCTTCAACGTTTATTACGACGAAAAGGGAGCGGTCGGTCGGCGTTATGCGCGTCAGGACGAGGTCGGCACGCCTGTTTGCATCACCGTCGACGGACAGACGCTAACCGACGGTACAGTAACGTTCCGCGATCGCGATAGTTTGAAGCAGTGGCGCGTCAAGGCCGACGGCTGCGGGGATGAACTGGCGAAGGCGCTACAGGGATGAAGCCCAGCCTTAGCCAGGTAACAACGCTCAACGCGGCGTTTGAACTCGATATTGAGGATTACGCCGCCGCGGCCTGCGATACGGTCGAGCTGTGGCTCGGCAAGCTCGAAACATATCTGGCGTCGCATACGGTCGAAGATGTCCAGCGATTGTTGCAAGAAAACGAGGTCACCGCACCGGTGGCCAGCTTCCAGGGTGGATTGTTGACAAGCCAGGGCGAGGCCCGCCGCCTGCACTGGGAACACTTCGGTCGGCGGCTCACTTTGTGTCGACAATTGGGCATCGGCACGTTGGTCGTGGCTGGCGACATCCTGGGACCGCTTGCTCAGCAGGACCTGGACCGGGCCCAGCTTTCGCTACGGCAAGCCGGCGAGCAGGCCGGACGCGAGGGGGTCCGCCTGGCCGTCGAGTTCCAGTCGCACGCGACTTTTGCCAATAACTTGCAAACGGCTGCGGCTCTGGTGGCCGAGGTAGCGTCGCCGCACGTGGGGCTGTGCTTCGACGTGTTTCACTATTACATGGGACCGAGCAAAGAAGAGGATCTCGGCTACCTCTCGCGCGAGAACTTGTTCCACGTGCAGTTGAGCGATACCGCGGGCGTGGCCCGCGAGTTCGCCGCGGATGCAGACCGGATTCTGCCCGGCGACGGCGACCTGAACCTGCAGCCGGTTATCCAGCGGTTGCGACAGATCGGCTACACGGGATGCGTGTCGGTCGAATTGATGAATCCGCAGATCTGGCAAATCCCACCGCGGCAGGTTGCGGAAGTCGCCATGACCGCGCTGCGGAAACTGCTCGGCCAGGCAAGCATGGGCTAACGGGCACTATGCCGCCCGGCTATTTGCCTGGGAACAACAGTCGGCGGCGCGTTTGCGTTCGCTAAGAAATCGGCGCTACGCGCCAAGATAACAGCACTGCAAGCCTGCCGAGTGATTACGTCAATCTCGTCAAGAAACGCTTGTCCAAATTCACAATGGGCGAGATAATTCAAGAGCGCAAAAGGAGCGGCTCAGGTTATTGCGAGCTAACGGATGAAGTAGTTGCCGCGCACGCAGCGCTGACGGAGTGGGCTTTCCATTCGCCAGCGCGGGGCAGGATCGTTTCGTCCGCACGCGCTCGACGAAGGGGGACAGTATGTCACGCCGATGCTGGGGACGGTTCTGCGCCGTCCTGGCGGCCGCTCTCTCTGCCATTCCCGCCGCAGCGCAGCAGCCGGGCTTCCGTCAAATAGAAGTTCACAATCCGAGTTCGTCGCACTACACGTCGATGATGCCCGGGATTGGTCGCAGTCATTACTACGGTGCATCCTACGGAAATTTCTCACCGGGTTACTTTGCCCAGGGCACATTCCCTTATTCCCCTTACGTCCCCGCGTACGGCGTCTTGCCACCTCCTTGGGTTCCGTACTATCGCCCAATGCTGTACGGCGGAATCTATGCTCCACTTTGGGTGCTGCCCGGGAATATGTTCGGCCCACAAGCCGTGCAGCGTTTCATCGGCGCGGATAGCCTGCCGCCCCCCGCGGCGCCGGCTGCCCCGGCGCCGGTGCCCAAAGCAGCTGCCGGCTTCGGCATGTTGGCACCGAATGCGGCAGTACCAAAGGGGGACAAAAAGCCGCGCGCTACCAATGCCGACGCGCGTGCGCGCTCACAACGATTCATCGTGCTGGGGGACGGGTATTTCGCCAAGCAGGCATACTCGGAAGCATATCAGCGCTACAAGCTGGCCGTGCAGGCGGCGCCCGACATGGGGGATGGCATCCTGCGGCAGGGATTCGCCCAGGTGGCGTTGGGGCGCTATGATGCCGCGGCGCGAAGTTTCAAACGCGGGCTGGTGCTCGACCCGAACTGGGTCGGTTCCGGCTTTCGCCTCGATACTTTGTACGCCGATAACGGCTTGGCGAAGGCTGCGCATATCGAAGCGCTGGCGCAAGAGGCCGCCCGCGCGCCGAGTTCCGACGTGATGTTCCTGCTGGGGCTGATGCTCTACTTCGACGGGCAGCCAGAGCAGGCCCGACCGTTGTTTGTGCGCTCGCGCGAGTTGGCCGGCGGCAACGATGCGCACCTGGGCGGCTTCTTGCAAAGACTGGCGCCTGAAAATGCCGCACCCGCGCCGGCCGATGCCGTACGACGTGCCAACGACGACCCGCGCAACGCCGTTCCCGTCGCGCAGCGCGTCGCAGCAGGGCCGGCATCAGGGGCGCCCGTTGCCCCCTTTAGCAAGCTGCCAGCCGTACCGGCAACAGTTGCGCCAAAATCCTGGGTGCCCGAGGGAACTGCATTGCCACGCCGCTTTACGCCTGCCGAAGGGGCCGCGAAGGACGCGCGCGATCTCTAATCGCGGCGCCGCCGGCGGTTACTCAGCGACGGCAGCAGCAGCGTCCCCAATAGGATGAGGACCAGTGCCGTGGGTTCCGGCACAGCCACCGCGCTCCAGGCCAGGGAGTATGTCTCTCCAGAATCCACGTCCACCGGCTGCGCGATCCGCAATTGGTAATCCCCGGCCTGCGAAACGAAGAAGTGTATGTACTGTAACGTGTCGACCGAGCTGATGCTCGAGGCGACCTGCACGCCGTCGCGATAGAGATACAAATCCAGCTCGTCGTGGGGATTCGCCGTGAGGAAGGTTGACGGCGTAATGACCCCGGGCAGGCCAGGGTTGAATATTGTGACGTGCTGATTCCAAATCAATGTCGCATCGATATACGTCCCCACGGCTGGCGCCGAGGCGAAGGAAAACTGTTCGGTGGTTGTGGTGGCCGTGCTGGAACCGTGAATCGTGTGTAGCGACCAGCCCAGATCCGGGACAGTGCCGGGATTGAATTGTCCGGCCATGTACTGATGGGCCGCATTGACCGCGTCCAGCCGGCCGGTCCCCTGCTGCACGTCGAGGGGCATTTGTGGCGAATTCGACCAAGGGGTACCGTTGACGCCAAGCACTGTGTCGGAGGCGTTCATCATCACCGCCCGCAACACGCGTGTGTCGATGCTTAGCCCGTGATTCTGGCCATAGTCGATCATTTGCGCCGCGAGTCCGGCGGCCTGCGGCGCGGCGAAGCTAGTGCCCGACCAGGTCGACAAGAGCGAACCGGATTGATAGTTGACGTTGGCCGTGACGATCGAAGTGCCAGGTGCCACCATGTCGGGCTTCATGCGGCCGTCGGACGTGGGGCCGGTATCAGAAAATGGCGCCACGCTTGAGTAATCGCTAGTCAGTGCCCCCAGGGTCAGCGCGTTGGCTGCTGCGCCGGGGCTGTGCGCTGGCTGACCGGTGCCGTTGTTGCCGTCGGCAACCGTGACCAACACATTGCGGGTATCGGCGATATAGTCCACCAGCAGGTCGAGCTGCGAGAGGCCGTCCGACTCTGTCGAGAACGTAGCCAGCGATAAGTTGATGACATTCGAGCCGTTGGCCAGGGCGAATTGCAAACCATTCACGATCTGGTTCGTACTGTCGAAACC
Source organism: Pirellulales bacterium (assembly GCA_036490175.1). NCBI lineage: Bacteria > Pseudomonadati > Planctomycetota > Planctomycetia > Pirellulales > Pirellulales bacterium. The sequence continues at coordinate 23,302 of DASXEJ010000132.1, forward strand.
GTTGGTGCTGTCCAGGACGCGCGCATTGACATAACGCGCGTCCGGCGCCATGCCGTCGTAGTTTTGACCGTCGACATCACCATTGCCCAGGATCAGGCCTGCGACCGCGGTGCCGTGACCATAAACGTCGGCGCCCGTATTCGACGGCTCTGTGGGAACAAAATTGGCCTGGGCCACCAGGCGAGGACGTCCCAGCGAGTCGGTCCCTGCGAGCAAGGGGTGTGAGCTGTTGACTCCGCTATCCACGATCCCCACGATCACGCCCGTGCCAGGGCCCAACAGAGCCGCGCTGAGGTCGCCGCCATCGAAGGCCACGGCAGGCTCGGCGCTTTGCACAACGGTTGCCGCTGCGGCAACGATCGCTAGCGCGAATAAGTTACGCAATATCAGGCGCACGCTCGCGAGGGGTCGGGCAAGAGCGAGGCAGGGTGTGACAAGCATGCAGAGCGTTGCGCTGGGGAATACTGTCGAGAAAGAAGCGATTTGGCCCGGCCCCAGTCCTCGGCGATTCGCCGAGCCGCACGCATTCGCTGCCAAGGAAAAACCTGGCTTTTCCATGCGTATTCCCCATAGTAGTCAGACTCTCCGGCTGCTGCAACGAATCTGTGGGAATTGCCCTGGCCGACACGGTTTTGCCCCAGTACCTCGCATTTGGCGCGGTGCCGCGTTAGGAACGTCGTGGCCTGCTCGGCCGATCGATCGGTGCGGATCGCGCACGACAGAGCGGCGGTCTCGCAGCCGTGCCTAAAACACGTGCACACCGTAAAAAGCGGACTGTTCTGGGCGTTTTTCCCTGGCGCCTAAGCTAGCGCGCGTCAAACCCTGGCGCCATGCGGGGTATGACGCGATCGCGGACCGATTCGTGGTGTCGATATCTTGCGCGGCGCGCGATTTGCAATCAGTCGCAGCCGGTCCGATGGCATAAGAATCTGCGTTCGCGGTCACGGTGTGGAAATGGGCCCGTCGATGTACGCAGAATGCCTCTCGCAGTGCGTGAGGTAAATCTCACGCGTTGCTGATACGCATCACACATTCGTGTGGCATGCTGTTGGCTTTTGATGGATTTCACTAACGACCGCGGGCGCAAAGGCGCCCCGCGCGGATAACCAAATAGAGGAAGGAACAACGATGTCGCGTGGATTTCTGATCGATATGGATGGCGTGATTTATCGAGGACGCGAACTGGTGGCGGGAGCCGATCAGTTCGTGAACCAACTAATCGTCCAACAAATTCCTTTTTTCTTTCTGACAAATAACAGCCAGCGCACGCGGCGCGACGTAGCCACCAAGCTGCGGCGGATGGGCGTGGAGGCTGAAGAGAAGCACATCTTCACCTGCGCGATGGCGACGGCCCGCTTTCTCGCGCAGCAGAAGCCAGGTGGCACGGCCTACGTCATTGGCGAAGGGGGGCTGCTCAATGCTCTGCACGCCAACGGCTACTCGATCGTGGATCATGATCCTGATTACGTGGTGGTGGGCGAAGGTCGCACCATGACCATGGAAACCGTCGAGGCGGCCGTGCAAATGATCGTCGCCGGCGCCAAGCTGGTGGCCACGAATCTCGACCCCAATTGCCCCACGCAGCATGGATTGCGCCCCGGCTGCGGAGCAATCGTGGCCATGCTCGAAGCGGCCACAGGGGTCAAGGCATTCAGCGTCGGCAAACCCAGTCCGGTGATGATGCGGGCCGCGCGAAAGGAACTCGGCTTGCGTGCCGAAGAAATCACGATGATCGGCGACACCATGGAAACCGATATCCTGGGGGGCGTGCAACTTGGCTATCGCACGGTGCTGGTCCTGTCGGGCGGCACGCGGCGCGAAGACTTGCGGCATTACGCGTATCGGCCCGACATTATCCTCGAGTCGATTGCCGAGTTGTGCAACGCGGATTTTCCGTCGCCTGAGATGGCTGCATAGCCCACGATCGCGGGCAACTTGCGACAGGCTTTTGCCGTGCGCGAAAGCGACGGTCAACGGACGTTGCTCGCGCGGCTTAGTCTACAACGCTCTCGTCGTCGTCATGGGCCATACGGGCGTCTTCGACAACGTCGTGGGCTTTGTACAAAAATCGCCCCAGCAGCCGCGCATCGATCAGGATCACGGCCGCGAAGGCTGGTGCGCCGAGAATGACGGTCAACCAGGCCGACCACTCGTATCCTAATACTGACAGCCACCACCACGCGCCGGTGATCAGGCCGGCCTCGACATTCACTAAGAGCCAGCCCCACCAGAACCCCAAGATCAATCGCAATGCCATCCCGCTGACGACGATCCAAAACGCCTCCTGCTCCAAAGCCGAGACGAGCATCATGGGGTACAGGATCGTGGTCGTGGCGATCGCGGCGACCGTGGCCCATGTTTGCGCCGTCGCCAGTTCAACAGGCAACGCAGCCTGCGCGCCCAAGTAGACGCCGTAACCCACGGCACCGGCGGCCACCAGCGGGAACACGACATACACGATCCGCCAGATTCCTTCGTAGATCTCGGCGTCGCTCCAATCGCCTACCTCGTCATTGCCAGCAGCCGTGTCGCGAATGACGGCCACCACGCAGCCCGACATATAGGCCATCATCACCAGCCAAATGATGGCGCCGAGTGCGATCGTGCTGGCCACTTTGATGCCGACTCCGTAGCCGGAAATGACCCCGCTGGATGAAGCCATCTCCGCCGCCAGGCTTAGCCCATAGGTCGTGATGCCATTGGAGAACAACGACATGATCGTCAGCATCATCCAACGGCTGATCGTGCCGGGATACCACGGGAAGGAAAAAATGCCCGACAAAAACCACCATCGCGGCGGAGGCGCGGGCGGCGGCTCTGGATCGTGCAGCGGCGGCTTTTCGACCGGCGTGACAGGGAGTATGGCCGCCAGCGGATTCGGCGCCGGCTCGGCGTCCAAACGGTACTCGCCCACGGGACGCGCCACCTTCGCCGTGTGCTCCTTCGCTGGCTTGGGCACCAGCACAGGCTTAAAGCAATCGGGGCAGCGAACACGTTTGCCAACCAGTTCGACCTTGGGAAACAGCCGGGCCCCGCATACACCGCAAACAGCCAGTACGGTCTTTGGCTGCTCGCCGGGTTGATCCGTCCCGCTGAGTTGATACTCGCCGGCCGCGCCGCCGTCGCGCGCCACCGGAACGGCTTGCTGCGCTTGCTCGACAACACGCACCGCGACGCCGCAGTCAGGGCAGCGAACGCGCTTGCCGATCAGCTCGCGGCGTGGGTGCAAGCGAGCGTTGCAGGTCGGGCAGACGATCCGCACATACGGCTCGGGTTGATTGCCCTCTTGCATGACTTCACCGCAATCCAAAGCCTCTTAAGTCGGAACGACCACCGCCCGCCGACCAGCGTGTGGCGAGACCGGCCGGGTCTTTTTTTCCGTTCAGCGAGTGATGTAGCCCGTTTATCATCGTCGGCTGGGAGAGAAAACGCCAGCGATTGCCGCGTGCTCGTCAACCGGGTTAGTTTGTTGCCGCCAGCCTTGGGGGCGTGTTATTCTGACACGACAGCTTGGATCGCCGCTTTTGGCGCGCGAACGTGGCCTGACCTTTCCCTCCCTGGGGTGTTCCTAATGCGCTTTGGCAGCATTCTCGGCGGTCTGGCGCCACTGCTGCTGATGGCTTGCGCCACGGCCGATGACGGCGGCCGATCGTTTCGTGACACCGTGGCCACGATTTTCGAGCAGCGGTGCGTCTCTTGCCATGGCGCACACGAGCCCAAGGGAGGATTTTCGCTCACGTCGCGTCAGACGGCGCTAGCGGGCGGTGATAGTGGCCCGGCGATTGTGCCTGGCCAGCCCGACGAAGGGATGCTGCTGGGCTATATTTCGGGGGACAAGCCCGAGATGCCCAAGAGCGGTGCGCCGCTGCGAGCCGATGAAGTGGCAGCGATCCGCGCATGGATTAACGACGGCGCGCGCTGGCCTGCGGAGATGACGCTCGTCGACAAGTCCAAGTCTGGTCCTTGGTGGTCGCTGGGGCCTCTGGTTCGTCCCGCTGTGCCCAAAGTTGATACCGCGTGGGTTCGCACGCCAATCGACGCGTTCGTGCTCGCCAAGCACGACGAGCTCGGATTGCATCACGCGCCGGAAGCCGACCGGCGGACATTGATACGCCGCCTGACGTTCGATCTACATGGCCTGCCTCCGCTGCCAGACGACGTAGATGCCTTTGTCGCCGACGATGGCGTGGATGCCTACGAACAACTGGTTGATCGCTTGCTGGCGTCTGAGCGTTACGGCGAGCGGTGGGGTCGCTATTGGCTCGACATTGTTCATTATGGCGAATCGCACGGCTATGACAAAGACAAGCCGCGTCCCAACGCGTGGCCCTATCGCGACTACGTGATCCGCGCCCTGAACAGCGACAAGCCTTATTCGCGCTTCGTGCTGGAGCAATTGGCCGGAGATGTGCTGTACCCGGACGATCCGCAAGCAACGATTGCCACCGGCTTTGTGGCCGCCGGTCCGTGGGATTTTGTCGGACATATGGAGCTGCGCGAAGGGACGGTCGACAAGGCGATCGCCCGCTCGAACGATCGCGACGACATGTTGATGGCCACGATGTCGACTTTTGTGAGCCTGACGGTCCATTGCGCACGGTGCCACGATCACAAGTTCGATCCGATCCCCCAGGACGATTATTATCGATTGCAGGCAGTGTTTGCCGGGGTCGACCGAGGCGATCGTCCGTATCGAGACGCCGAATCATCGCGCGAGCGCGAGCTGACGCTTCGGGCAAGAGACGAAGCCGCGCACGATCAGACCAAGTTGGAAGAGCGGATCGCGGCGCTGACCGGCCCCGAAGTTGCCCGACTCGACCAGCGGATCACAACAGTCCTCAGCGAGTTGGCCGCCACGGCCGACCCACTGGGCCGCACTGACGATTCGCCAGCCAGCCCCACGAACGGCTATCACAGCGAGATCTCGGCGACTGCCGCAGTGGCGAAATGGGTGCAGGTCGATTTGGGTGCTTCGCTGCCGATCGAGGTAATCCGTCTGCTGCCGGCGCGTCCGACCGATTTTGCTGATACGCCCGGCTTTGGCTTTCCGCTGCGATTTCGCATCGCCATTTCGGACGACCCGACGTTTGTTCAGCAGAACGTGGTCGTCCACGAGTCGCAGCAAGATTTCGCGAACCCGGGCGATCAATCCTACTCGGTCAATCTGCCGCGGCTTTCGGCCCGCTACGTGCGCGTGACGGCCGACAAGCTGTGGCCGCGCTCGGGGGATTTCGTCTTCGCGCTGGCCGAGATGCAGATCGAATCGGGCGCGCGCAACGTAGCGGCCGGTGCGGCGGTCGCGGCGCTCGATTCAATCGAAGGGGGACGCTGGGGTAAACAGAATCTGGTCGACGGTTTCAGCAGCCGGCATGGGCTGCCCGATCTGGCGTTGCCTGCCGTGGCGCAAGTGTTGCGGCAGCGAGAGGCCAGGCAACATGAGCTCGCCAATTTGCGCACCGAACGGGCGCAGCGGGCCGACGAGTTGATACCGGCCAGCGTCCGAGAGGAACTTGCCGCGGTCCGTGCTCGGCTCGCGGAGCTCGACGAGCAATTGGCGGCGCTCGAGAAAGACCCGCTCGTCTACGCGCTGAAATCGATCGAGCCGCGGCCGATCCACCTGTTGCGGCGCGGAGACGTCAAAAGCCCTGCCGAGCTTATAGAGCCTGGCGCGCTCGGTTGCGTGCATGGCCTGGCTCGTGATTTCGTGCTACCCAACGTGCAGGACGAAGGGAGCCGCCGCGCAGCGCTGGCACACTGGATTGTCGATCCGGCGAACGTGCTGGCCCGGCGCTCGATCGTGAACCGCGTCTGGCAGTATCACTTTGGCGCTGGCCTGGTCGACACGCCCAACGACTTCGGACGCATGGGTTCGCAGCCGTCACATCCGCAACTTTTAGATTGGTTGACGGTCGAATTCCTCGAACAAGGGGAATCGCTAAAGAAGCTGCACAAGCTAGTCGTCACCAGCAGCGTCTACCGACAGGCGTCGGCGGAAGATGCGGATAATGCCCGGCTTGACGGAGCAAATCGCTTTCTCTGGCGGCAAAATCGGCGCCGGCTCGATGCCGAGGCTGTTCGCGATGCGGCGCTGTCCGTGAGCGGCAAGCTCGACCTGACCGTGGGTGGACCCGCGGTGCGGCAATTTGCCTTCAAAGACGATCATTCGCCGACCTACGATTACGCGGGTTTCGACGTCGACGATCCCGCCGCATGTCGCCGCAGCGTCTATCGGTTCATCGTCCGCAGTGTGCCGGATCCGTTGATGGACTGCCTAGATTGCGCCGATCCGTCGCTACTAACTCCACGGCGGAACACAACGCTGACCTCGCTGCAGGCGCTAGCCATGCTCAACAACGCGCTGTTCGTGCGACAGGCCGAGCATTTTGCCGCACGAGTGCAGGAGGCGGCTCACACGCCGACAGGCCAGATTCGCGCCGCCTATCGTCTGGCGCTCGCACGTGCGCCCCGTGCTGACGAAATGCAACTGCTGCTCGCTTACACGGCCGAACATGGCTTGGCCAACACGTGCCGGCTGATCTTCAATGCGAATGAGTTTGTCTTCGTCGATTGAAAACGCCGCCAGCTCCACAGCCCAGCGTCGTCCGCCGGACAGCGCCACCGGCCGGTGCGACCTTACCGTACCGCGGACGGGCCGGCAGTCTGCTCGGGTTTGGTCTTCAGGGATGCGGCCTTCTCGGCATTGGCATTCTCATTGCCCGTGCCAATGCAATACAGATGCTTTTCGGCGCGCTGCAGAAGCTGGCCGCGATGGACCGCCAGAGAGGCAAAGCAGGGCTCGGCCAGATCGTTCTCCGCCACGGCCTCGAATTTCGGGCCCGGCCGCACGACCGTGGTCAAGCCGTCATCGCTGGTAAAGTACACCAGTCCGCCGACAGTAACGAGCGACGCGCTGTACCGCCGACCGAGGCGCTCTTTCCACAACCGCACACCGGTATCGGCCTGGTAGCAGCTGGCGATGCCGTTATCGGCCACGATAAGAAAATAATCTCCCACCACGATAGGCGACGGGACGTACGACGTATTCTCGGTCGTTCGCCAGGCGATATGGGTATCGGTCACGTTGCCGTGGCCGTCAGGGCGAATGGCCAGGATGTGATGATCCGGAAACCCAGCGGTCATGAATAGCAGACGCCCGTTATAGACCAGCGAGGCGACGAACTGCTCCGTTGGGCCGTCGATGATCCACCATCGCGCGCCGGTGCGCGGGTCGAAACTGGCCACCGACTTGCTGCCTGAAAGGATCAGGTGCGGGGCGCCCTCGATTTCGCGCACGATGGGCGTGACGTAGCTGCGCGTCTTGTTCTCGCGCGGCGTCTTCCAAAGCGACTTGCCGGTGGCACGATCGAGGGCCACCAGGTAGGCATCGCCGTCGTGGTCGCCATTGATTATCACCTTGTCCTCG
>DASXEJ010000133.1 GCA_036490175.1 Pirellulales bacterium
GACTCATACGCTGTAATGTCATCGTTCGCGACAACGTTTCGCGCGTCAGACTGCTTGTTAACGGATTTCCCCAGATCTATTCGGCCGCCCTTACTGACCCCAATACGAAGCAGCTGCCCGCCATCTGTGTAACCAGATGAAGTGGACCTGCGCACCCATCAGTGGCAGCCCACATGCGTGTTCGCGGCGCAACAAACCTCCGTCAATACGCCACTCGAGGCTATTTGCTCTTCGGTTGGCTCACCGAAGGACAGCTTTTTTTCGCGCCGATGATTGCGGCGGGGCTGGTCCTGCTAATTACCGTCCATCGTCTAAACAAAGGAAACGCTGGCCCGCACGCGCGCCCCGAAGCGCCGGAAGCTCCGCTCGCAGCATCCTCGCCCAAGCGATCCTGAGCAATCGGGGCAAAGGTCGCTTCACCCGTGCAAGGATTCTGTGCTCACTGTGGTTAAACACCGGCATACCATTCATATCCACGATCTTCCCAGAAGCCACCCTTTCCGCCACTTATCTGCGCCAGATCCTGCGCCACCTCGATTCTCATAACGTACTTGGCATGCTTATAACCGAGCTGGCGCTCGACGCGGAGGCGTAGGGGCGCGCCGTTGGCAACCGGCAACGGCCTGCCATTGAGGTCGTACGCAAGGATCGTCTGCGGATGAAACGCATCAATCAGATCGATGCTCTCGTAGTACGGGTCCGCGCCCGCCTCCAAGGTATCGGCGCAATGAAATACTATGAACCGGGCATTCGCGCCAACACCCGCCCGACTCAACACCGTGCTTAAGGGTACGCCGGTCCATTGACCGATCGCACTCCAGCCCTCGACGCAATCATGACGCGTGATTTGTTGGCGAGAAGGCAAAGCGCGCAAGTCCTCGAGAGACAGATTGAGTGGATGAGCCACGATTCCATCGACTCGCAAACGCCATTGGCGGAAGTTTCCCGCCAGTAGATCGTTATAGTGCGGATCATCCGGCGCGCTGGTGCCATTCGAACGGAACACCGGCGACAAATCGGATTGCTTAAACTCCGGGGCAAGCGCAAGTCGACCGATTAGTAGGCGCTGTCCGTGGTAGGAGAGTATCTCGGCGCTTGCCAGAACTCGCCGAAAGGATGGCGACTCCGAGAGTCGATCGCATCCGCCCAAAAGAAGGCCGCCCAAGGCTGTGGAACTACGCAAAAGCATTTGACGGCGGGTGAGTATTCGGCTCGTCACTTCGGTTCCTCCCGAGGCAGCGTGTAGCGTCCGGAGATCATCGAGCGCAGTTCGTTCAGTGGCCCTGCCAGCACCACCATTGCCAGGTGAATGACGATGAAGCCGACGACCGCCATCGCGCAGATAAAATGCAATGTACGCGCGCTTTGACGCCCGCCGAAGAGACTCAGGAGCCAGGGAAAGCCCGCATCGAAGCCCGGCGACATCGTGAGACCCGTAGTCACAATCATCGGCGCAAGTACGAAAAGAACCGCAAGGTAGGCAAGCTTTTGAAGGGCGTTGTATTGCCTCGCAGCCTCCCCCTTGGGAAAGCGCAGTCGAAGGTGATCCCAGAAATCATGTGCGATAGCCCGAAGTGACCATTCCGCCCGGCTCGGCATCAGGTCGCGCTGAATATGCCGAGTGGCGAAGCTCACCAGCATATAAAGCGAGCTGTTAAAGACCAGAATCCAGGCAAAGAAGAAATGCCATTGCCTGCCGGTAGCCAGGTCCTGATCGCCAGGTATCGTTGCCCAACTTGGAAAGGCGCGCGCGGCAAGATTTCCGCTGCTGTCCACAGAAAGTCCCAACACGCCTGTCGTTGCAATTTCGTGCTTGCCGATACGGACAATTCCGGCGGGCTGACCGGTCGGCAAATCCTTATACGTCATCTCGAGCACGGCCGGGTCGGCATTGGCCCCGGACTTTCCCCAATAGAGCCGCGGATGCGCATTGAATATTTGCAGACCGCTCATCAGCACCAGAAAAACGCACAGTGCATTTATCCAATGCATCACTCGGGTCGCGCGCGCATGGCGATGGATGATAACCGCGCTGGACATCGGCTACCTTATACCCGCACGGGGTTGGGCAATCCACAGCGACGAAGCAACCGTGTATGTGCTGATGATAAAAAAACGCACCCTCCAAGGCATGACCCTGACGACAACGCGGGTCCGCTGCGCAAAATCCGTAGCGCTTCTATGTTTTCTTATCATTGGGTTGGTCATCGGGGTCCACGTCATCGCGCGGCACGCGGCGCAGCGGCGTGATCGAGCGTAGTTGTCACAAGACTTGGTGTGAGCAGTTCCGGCAGCGCCATCCCGTCGGGTTGCCCGGGACCATAGACAGCGTCAAACGGAACGCCGTAGCGGCCAAAGCTCTGCAGATAGGCCGTTACCGCCGGGTCAGGTCGGGTCCAGTCGGCGCGGACGGCAATCACACCGCCGCCAAATAGACGGCTGCGTACGGGTTCTCGATCAAGAACTGTTGTTTCGTTGACCTTGCAGGTCAGACACCAATCAGCAGTCACGTGCACGAACACGACCTTCCCTTCCCCCACCTCCTGGCGAATCTGTTGCAGGTCAAACGGCTGCCAATGGCCCACAGCTTCTGCCGGTCTGGTGGCTGCCACCCCCGCCAAAGTCGGTATCAGTACTGCAGCCGCGGCTAAAATGGCAGGGGCGGACCGGATTGCGATCGCCGCGCCCGCCGGCGCGACACGCGTTCTCCAAGCCAGCACTGCTAAGGCAATGGCGAGGGCGCCGCCGCTTTCGAGCGCAACACGAAGGCCAGAAAGCGAGGCCAGCACGTAAAGCAGCCACAGGGCGGTGGCAATAAGTGCCACGCCCAGAATTTTGCGGAGAGTGTTCATCCAAGGTCCAGGCCGCGGAAGAAACCGCGCCAGTTTCGGCACGGCTGCCACGGTGAGATAGGGCAGCGCAAAGCCGAGTCCCAGCGCCATAAAGACGGCAATGATCTCCGTCGGCCCCTGGGCGAGCGCAAAGCCGATCGCCGTCCCGACGAACGGCGCAGAACACGGTGTCGCAAGCAAGGTCGCAAAAGCGCCTGTCAAAAAGGAGTCGGTCAGCGGGCGGTGTCCCTGCCCTGCCCCCGGACCGGCAGTGGCTGCGTCATAAACCCAGCGCGGCAGTGCGATGGCGAGCCAATCCCACAAGCTCGCTGCGAATAATGTCGTAAGGGTAGCCATGGCGGCGACGAACCAGGGCCACTGAAACTGGATGCCCCAGCCGATGGTATTGCCGCTCGCCTTCAGCGCGAGGAGGAGACTTGCCAACAGCGCAAACGATGTCAACACGCCAGCCGCCGTGGCCAAGAGCCCATAGCGGACCTGTCGTTGCCCTGCCCCGACGTGTTCGGCGACGGACAGCAGCTTCAAGGAGAGTACCGGCAGCACGCAAGGCATGATGTTCAGAATCAGGCCGCCCAATAGGGCGACGCCAATGACCGATAGGAACGTCGCCGCGGCATACCCGGCCGCCCCCGGCGCTGGGGTCGTCGTGAACTCGGACGATCGTTGGCCGTCGACGAGTGTAAATCGCAGTGGCCGATCCGTAACGCTCCTCGGAGTGGCTGCAGCGATCGGGATCGAAAAGCGCGCCTCGTGAGCACTGTTGCTCAGTACGACCACCGGCTGCGGCGGTGCAACGTCGGGAATGCCTTCGACAAATAAATCCGGGTTGCCGAAGCGAACGTCCATGCTACGTAGACGGATCTCCAGGGTTGCCCCGGCCTTCGCTGGGGTCACTGTGACGCCCAGAAGACTCATCCCGTCAGCCGCAAGCGCGGCTGGAACATGAGCGCGAGCCGCGGAGATCAGTGCCGCCTCTTTGTCTGCTAGCGCCACACCGGCAGGCAAGGCGAGATCGAAGTGCGCTGAATAGGGAATGCACACCTCTTTGCATACGCCGTATGTGAGTGCGGCGTGCAACGCAAGAGGCGCGCCTGGACGGCCCAAGCTCAGCACAATAGGCAACAACACGTGGTCCTCGTACACGTAGCCCTGCAGACCTTGTATCGATATCCGCTTCGGCGCCGGCCAGGCGATCTCGGTGTGAGACAGATTGGTGGAATCCTGCCAATCGATGTGCGGCGGCAAGCCGGCCTCGCCCGGCGAGCGCCAATAGGTGTGCCAGCCGGGCGCCAACCGGATCTCCAGGCCCGCATCAACCGTCGATCCGGAACCGGTCGCCGCTACCACCGTAACGAGTCGTGCCGTGGCACGGTCGTCACCGATCCAGTTCGTCGCGGCGGCTTGCAACGGCTGTGCCGGCACGATCAGGGCCAGAAGCAGCGCAAGCCATTCCAGACGCCCATTTCGCCGGTGTGCACCATCGAAGGCACACACTAACCACCAAACCAGCCGAGTCATCACGTACCTCGCCTCATGTAGATCGATAGGCGGAATAGTCCGCGCGCCGCTTACGGTTGCGGGAATGGCCCTTTCCAAGGTGTCCGCGGCATAAGGGTTGAGTCCGATCACAACTGCGGAGCCGCCGCTCGTGTGTCGCTGTGGTGCGAGAGATCGCTGGCCGCAATGGATTCCAGCTCCGCAAGGTGCTTCTCCCGGGTAACAGTGAGATTGGCAATGAGGCGCTCGATTGCGATCAGCGATCGTTGATCCTCCAGCAGGTCGAGCAACGAGGCGTGACCTGTTTCATACGCGGCCCGGCCGACATTCACGACCTCGTGGGTACGTGGAAGTATGGTATGGCCAAACAAACCGAGTTGCCGATCCGCATCGCGAATGATGGTGATATGCGCGACGACCTGTGCGGTCAAATCATTCCCCGCCTGGCGACGCATGGCCTCTGAGGCGCGAAGGTTCGCTTCGGCCTGGGCTACGGCGGCGTTGAGCGCCTGATATCTGAGAATCGGAATCGTCGCCTGGCCCAGCAATGATTGGGTGACTCCCATCAGATCGGTGCCGACACTCAAATTGAAATCAGGCACATATTGCAGCCTGGCAAGCTTTACTCCCTCGTTGCGGCCGCGAATCTCATCCGCGAGGGCGATAAGCTCCGGATTCTGTTTCGCCGCCAAATCCACCAACTCGCCATCCCCCTGTACAAGAGGTCGCGACGCCGGGAGTTCTGTCGGAACGGGCAACGCCGTATTCTCTGGACGACCTAGGAGCGCATTGATCGCTGCGCGCTGACTCGGCAGCATCGATTCCATATTGGCGAGGTTATTGCCCGACATGTCTACTTCGTTCCTGGCCTTCAGCACCATTTGCTGATCAGAACTGCCAGCGCCATTGCGGGCTTCGGTGACGGTCGCAGTGGTGCGGAGCGATTGCAGATTGCTCCGCTCCAGCCGGATCAGTTCCGCGTTTAACGCATAGTCATAGTAGGCGCTGAGCACCTTGTTTCGCAGGTCGTACTTGGCCTTGATGAAGCGCCGGCCCGCTGCGCGTGCATTTTCCAGCGTTTGCCGGGCGGCGGCGTCCAACTTTCCCGGCCACTTGATGTCGGTCATGGGATCGTTGGAGAGCGCCAGTGAGCTGCTTCCCCAGCTGGTGCGCCCGTGGGTGATGCTGGTGCCGGCCGCCACGTTGAGCGTCGAGGTCTGTGTGCCGTCCTGCGGAATCTGCTCGATCGCTGAGCGCCATTCCCAATAGTGTTGCTCCAATTCCGCGTTGCTGAGCTGCGCGTATTCAACCAATTGATCCGGCGTTGGGTTTTCCGGCAGCGGTGGAA